>JAOUKW010000142.1 GCA_029882335.1 Candidatus Heimdallarchaeota archaeon
AATTGTAAGTGATGATTATTTTTTGGATTTAATATTTTATGAAAGTATTATAAAGGTAATAAAGGGATTAGTTGGAGGTCAACCCAAACAAATGAGAGAAGAGTTGGTAAATATTTCTCATTGGATTGATAGTATCCATGATAAATGGGCAAAGGGTTATTATTATAATTTTTATGGAATATCTAATTTACAATCACAAGAAATGAACGATGCAGAAGATTGCTTTAAGAAGGCCTATGAGTTCTTTGGAGTAGCAAATGATTTGAGAGGTGTAACTACCGTTGGTGCAAATTTAGGTACTTCACTAATAGCTAAGGGAGAACGAGCAGAGGGACGCAAATATATTGAGGATGTTATCGAGGGTATGATCCAATTAAAGAATTATTCTTTAGCTATTTCAAATTTACTCCAAGTATCCAAGTCCTATCTTGATGATAAAAATATTTCACAGGCAAAATCCCTTGTATTAAAAGCGGAAGAACTCTCTAGCAAGGCAAATATTACTGAACCTGCAACTTTTTCATATTTTTGTTATTTTTATTCTCGAATTGGTGATCACGATCAAGCTGATAATCATTTAAATAAATTACGACAGATATTAGACAAACAAAAGAGTGAGGGTTCTGCAGAGGATATCTATACTTCTATTTGGTATATCAATGCTGCAAGTGTTAATGAAATGTCCAAGGGTAATCTGTATCAGGCAAATGAATTAACCAGAGAAGGCATCGCAAAGGCAGATAGGCATGGTCATTTTGATTCTAGTCTAGAGTTATCAACTTTATTAACTGAAATTACATTAAAAAGAGTATTAGTAGAACAAGATGAACGATTTATTCATAATGCATTAGAGCTTCTCAATGATATTACTCCTCTAATTAAAAGAATGGAAAACATTTACTATGAATCTATATTCAACATTTTGCGTGCATATCTATTTCTAGCCTTAGGGAATTCTTTGGAGGCTACTACACTTATTGAACAAACATTACAATTGTCAAGTGAAAATACTGGGTCTGATCAATATGCAGAAATTAGTCTATTTAACCAAAGAGAATCATTTCTCAAACAAAAGGGAAATACTATAGAAAATCAAAATCTATTCGCTGAGTTAAAAAATTCATGGCTCTCTAAAAGTAATCTCCATATAATTTATGTGATGGAATCTTTAAGATTATTAAGTAATTTACAATTCCAGCAAAATCAACTTGCTCCATCTGATGAATCAACATTACCACAATTCTTATTTTTACTCGGAACTGGAGGGATGACAGTATACTCTCATAAATTTAAGAAAGAAGGAGGTTTTGATGAAGTATTAATTGGAGGATTTTTAAGTGCATTAACATCATTTTCCCAAGAATTATTTGGTGGAGGTATGTTGACCCGAATTGATCAGGAAAATCACGTTTTACTACTAGATAAAATCACACCATCACTTATTTTAGTGTTATTAGTAGATGAGGAGACTTATACTCTTAGAAAGCGATTCAAGAAATTTTCACAATTATTAAAGGAATCGGAACTCATAGGAATATTAGATTCTGATTTTTATTTGAGTGAAGATAATCCATACTGGGGAGCACTTGATGAGTTAGTCAATGAAACATTCTCAGGGAGCGAATAAAACCTCTGTTCGTACTGTTTTGTACGAGGATTGATTATAAAGTCAATAAATCTATCTGAAAATAGTTTACAATTTTATCTGCAACTATATCTGGTTGTAGGTGAGTATTATCTATTCTCAGATAATTATCATAAAAAAATTCTCCTTGGGTATTCATGGTGTATTTAGTTTCACTTTCAAGTAATCTGATTTCGCTAGTACTTATATCACGTTTAGATGGTTTTTCCAATAATCTGAGTTCAGTTTTGTTCCTTCTTAATCTCTCCTCTATTTGGCAATATAATTCAACAAAACAAATTTCTGCATTTTCATTCCTAAATATTTCTACGATAGAATCAATAAATAACTTATCTTCTGGATGATCTAAAGCCCAAACATATGTGAAAATTAAGCCAATGGGGTCATTTTTGGCTACTGCTTTCATTAATTCTTTTCTAAATAAGTCTGTTAACTGACCGAAACTAGGGCTTCCAAATGGAAAGAAATTCAACAGTAACTCGATTGTCATATGGTTATGAAATAATTTCAATCCAGTTTTTTCTGCTATTGATCTACCTACAGTCATTTTTCCTGTAGCTGGTGGTCCAAAAATTATTATAAGTTTCATTAAAACCAATCCAAATTGATTATATCGTAATTTAGGTGTAATTAATTATAAATTCTCAGGTTCAGATCAATATTAACCAAATTTATACCTATTAAAACGTTTAATGTGTTTCACTCTATCATAATATCAATTGTATATCCACTCGAATTTAATGTATTACTTTGTATTGCCGTACACTTCTGAATGATATCGTCCATTTTTGAATTATATCTGTTACAGGATTCCATTAAATGATTACAAGTATTATTTTTGAATATATCCTGAAGATTGGGAAAATTTATCCTGTAATTATTCTTTTTTGCTCTTACAAATAATTCATTGAGTAATTGTTTGTATTGCTTCTGTTTATTGAATACATCATTATTGTCAATGTTTATGAATAAATGAGATTCTAAATTTGCTTCCAATAAATCCTCAATATCAGATAATTGATGTATATTATTTAGTTGCCTTTCAGTTTCTAGTAGTTGTTCTTTTGATAACATCTATATGCTAAATATTTGAATTCTTTATAAATAATTCCAGTTGATCATTGTATTGAAGAGATCATCATTTCGGATTTCCACATTTATTAATTCCTAATGTATGTTTACGTTGACAACTTATTTACAATAATTTCATCAATTATATTATCTATTTTTTTTCTTTGCTCCTTATCAATTACTATTACACTATTTAAATTGTTAAAATAAATTGATAACTTGGCAATGACTTGATTGATTGTATAGATACTCATCGTTGTTTCGTTTTTAAATATGTATGAATATAGTGCATCTCCTCTTCTTCTAATTGTAATGTAATGATCCATATATTTCAATTTTTCAATGAAACCATCCTGAGAGCCAAAGATCTCATTACCAAATGAATTCATTGCTGATAGAAAATTACTAACTAAATGTGTATTAAATTCTGATTTATGGTCGAAAATTCTTGAATAGATATGTAAGCCGTCATCTCTTAATATAACTAATGCTACTGGTTTTTCTCTATTCTGGATATTTGGGATTTTAGTATTTGATAAAAATGAGGTAATTATATTGTCTAATGATCTGTCATTTTTTAATTTCTCTGCTGTATTATCTGAAATTGTGTCTAGCTTCTCCAAGTCTAATAATTTCTCTAATTCTATTGAAATGAGATTGGTTATAAGACGATCTCCGTATTCTCTTGTCTCTTCTATTAATCTTAATAAGATTTCTTTTGCTTCTGTAAATTTATTTTGAATAATTAATAGTTTACTAACTAGTAAAGACGCTTTATGCATGACTAAGTATAATTCAGTCTCTAACCCATATTCATGTAACAAATCAATTAATATATTGAATTCATTAAATACATCTTCATTAAATCCCAATTTTAATTGATATAGATATAGTTCACACAGATGATAGATGGATCTAATGTGAATAAACGCTATTTTGAATTCTGAATATATAATATCTCTGAAGGTATCTTCTGCTTGAACTTTATCACGAAAAGAATTACTTCTGCTAAGGATATATGCATGACAATAATGGAAGTAACGATCAACTAATTTGTTTTGATTATTTCTTTCATAGATTTCTTTAAGTCTAATTAAATAATCATTAGCAAGGTTTAATTCTTCTTTTTGTATCATTATTTGAATCAAATTTATTAAATTTAATGATTGATTTTCCTCGTTTTTTATTTTTTGATTTATCAGATATGATTTTTGTAAATAATGTATTGCTATATCAAGCTCATTATTTTGCCAATATGAATGACCAATATTATTGTAACCTATAGCTAATTGTTCATTCTCACCAATTTCTTCTTTTAGTTTAATACTTTTCTTATAAGTCTCAATAATTTCTGTTGTGGTTTTGTACTTAGTACTACTTACAGCTAAAATATGGTAATAAATCGATAGTACATACTTATAATTTTCATGTTTTAATAATTCTGAATTCGATTGAAAGAGAATATGTTTCACTTTCTTTAGATATATATTTACTAAAAATAACTTTCCCATAAACCAATAACTCATACATACCTCTGTGTATATTTCTGCCAATACTAAAGGTTCATCTTTAAATTTATCAAATGATTGAGTTGCTAATTTTAAACAATCCTTGTATTCTGCTTGCGCCCTAAGTAATCGCAATTCATAAAGAATTAATTCTGGTTGATTTGGATTATTATTGATTATCTTTCTGATTTCACTATAACTTGCCGACTCAAATAGTAATTTAATTTCAGAAATCAGCTTTAATACCATTTGAACTATTAACTTATTATAAAATATTGATTAATTAACCCTACGATTTTTTAATTTAAAAATTATAATATATTACATTTTAATTAACAATACCATATTGTAGATATTCATATTGGCGATTTCATCACAATTTAAAATTTTAAAGTTTATTACCACATTAACAATTCAAAATGTAATTCTATCATTTACTTTGTTTGTGTTCTTTTTGTATAGTTTAATTATTCATTCAAAGTAGGAAAATCTAATATATTTTCATGTTAAACATATAATATTGTTATTTCCAATAATAATTAGCCACTGCGATAAGGGGAATTATGATGAGGCATTAAAATTATTGGAAAGTTATAAAGGGAATACCCATCAGATATTGCTAAAATTAAATCACGCCTATATTGTCGGTGAAATGGGTAGGTTTGAAGAGTCAATTGGCTTGTATGATGAATTGTCTCAATATAGGGGGGATTTCAATAAGTATACTCCGATAATCGACTTAATAGTATTGCTTAATAAGGCATCCATGCAAAATTTATCTGGGAATTTATCATTGGCATTTAATGAAATTCAGGCTGCAGAAGAAATTTTATTGAAATTGGTTTTAAAACCAGATATAATAAAACAAGAAGTTAAAGAATTAATTGACTTTATTCCTGATGAGTTCCCACCAGCAATTCAAGTGAATTTTCTCACTCAATTACAATTAAACTTTAACATTATAAAATCTCGAATACTACATAGGTTTGGAAATTTAAAAGAATCAAGTAAGCTATTGGAAAACAACATCTCCGTTATTGATTTCAAAAGAGAATTTGCCTTCAGCTGTGCATATTTAATGCCAATTTATAGGGATCTCGGAAAAAATATGATTGCAATGGATTTATACCGATCAGCATATGAAATAGCCTATCAATTGGAAATGAAATCACTTATCGGATATTTATATTTTCAAAAAGGAATAATCTACCTGTATGACCAGGGACTAGAAATTGCTTTGGATAATTTAAAGAAGTCCTTAGAAATTAGACAGCAACTACCCAACGTGCAGGATTTAGCAGCAATCCATGATGTAATGGGATTTGCCTACATGCAAAAAGGACAAATCGAACATGCAAAGGATCATATAGAAGAATCCTTAAGATTAAGAATAATTGTTGGAAATAATTCAGATATATCATCTTCTCATGCATCCTTTGGTATGCTTCTAATTCAACTCGGTGCTTATGAAGAGGCATTAATTCATTTAAATAAAGCAATTAATATGCATCAATCAACCATCAAATTAACAAATTATTCTTTAACTTATGTTTCTGCGATCTATTGTTACTCTGAGTTAAAACAAGTAACCAAGGCAAAGGATTATTATGAAAAGTTAAAACAGATTTATGGAGTTGAAAATGAAGAATATTTTAATTTATATCTAAAACTATGTGAATCATTTATACTTCGATCTGATGGTAGATTAAGATCAAAAGTAAGGGCATTAGATCTTTATGATGAAATATTAAGGACTAATATAATGCAATCTGTGATGTTTTGGAAGATAATTTTGCTAAATAAATGTCAAATCTTAATCGAAGACTTGAAAGATAGCAATAACCATGAAATATTGGTAGAATTGAATGATACTATTGATATTGGATTTACATTTGCAAAATCTAAAAATGTACATTCCTTCTATATTGAATTATTAATAATGAAAAGTAGATTACTACTAATGGAGAATAAAATTGATAAGGCCGAATCATATTTACAAGACGCTTTAATTTTAGTAAAAAATCGTGAATTGAGCTTTCTTTCTTCGCGAATTGAAGAAGAAATCAGTTTGATTGAGAATAAGCGAGATATCCTTGAAGATATGATTACAAAAAATACAGAACTTATTAGTAGAATGGAGGAAACAGAAATTGAAGAGATGCTATATCAATTTCTCTATAAACGTAAGCAGCATCTATTAACAATGCAGGATAAACCAAAATTAATCCTCATACTGAATCCAATTGGATTATGTATCTACTCAAGGAATTTTGTTAAAGATAGCATTGACAATCAATTAATCGCTGCTTTTATCACAGCCATAAATTCTATCAGTATGGAATTATTACATGTTGAGGGTAGTATTGAAAGAATTAGACATAATGATTATACAATTTCAATAAAAGTTAAAAATAAAATAACATATTGTTATGTATTTTCAGGTCCTTCCTACGGTGCAATGTTGAAGCTAGATAAAATGATACAATCAATTTCAATAAATCAAGATTTAGTCGATCTCTTTCGATCAAATGTTCTAGTAATTAATGAAGAAATACAGGAAGCTATAAATGAGATTGTTGATTCAATATTTGGCTTAGAACACCAGGTTCTGTAATTTCAGTATTACTAGTAAGTTAAAATATTAAAGAAAAGCTCAAATATCTTATTAACCTAACTCATCAATTCTTTATTTGCATCATAAACGATATAGAGTAGATTATATGCCATAGTTAAATATTTTATGAATTGAAATCTGTCCCAAATAATGTATTTATATAAAATGATTCACATATATTATAATAGATTTGACCGATAATAAGATGAAATACTATGAAGTGGAAAATATAACAACAGAAGAAAAAGAATTCATTTTATCTAGAGTTTACTTCTTAAAAGAGAATATATTTTATCATAAAGGATTACAAGGTACTACAATTTATTCGTTCAATTTAATGCATGATAAATTAATAGAGATCATCAAAAATCATACGGATATATATCTCATTGTAGATTTAAGTGATGTCAAAGATAAGGGTGGGCAAGTTATAAGAAATCATATCAGTGAAAAATTCAATTCGATTGAAGGACTTCGATATATTGCTTATATGACTGGAAAAAACCGATTTATTACATCTACTCTTCGATTTTTTATGAGGAGATTAACTGAAATCCCTTATTCTATTCATTCAAATATGGATGATGCATACGATGGCATTGAAAAATTTAAGGCGCAACAGCTATTGAACTAAAATTAAGAAATTTATAATAAAGCATAATTAATCAAATTATATAGTATTTAAATTAATGACATTTTCAAAAAATAAACTAAGTTTCAAGGTTTCGATAAAATAAAAAATGGATTATATACTATAAATTCCAATCACCATTGAAGATATTATTTTTAAACTATAGTAAATATCGTATATTATGGTTCAACATTTTTCAAATGAAGCCAATAGTATAATAAGGTTAATTGATAAAAATGAATTTGAACTGGTTATTGAATTACTAAATGACTATGTTAATAATGTAGAAAAATCATTACTCTTATTTTATTATTACCTAGAAACCAAAGATATATTATTAGCAGCAGAATGTATGAATAATCTTCATCTATCCAGAAATACTTTATCTCCCATGCAGAGTATAATTTATGAGATACTTCAATCAAGATACCTCATAGAAACAAATAAACTCATGGAAAGTTTTGAAATATTGGAGAATATTGATGAAACTCAATTATCTCCACGATGGATTGCGTATCGTTATCATCTGTTATTTCTATCATTGAAAGATCCAAACCAACCAAATCAATATGATTATTTGATTGATGAAGCAATAAATATATGTAATACTTCAGATTTAGCTTACTTAAAACTGAAATTTCTCAACATTTTCGCACAACATTATTTAACTTACAAAGATATCAGATGTCTATCCATGCATTTGGAAATTATAAACCAATCCAAAAAATTAGGATTAAACGTTGATTTATCTCTTATTTATTATAATTATGCAAACTCTCTAGAAAACTTTTCTAATTTTGATGAAGCAGAGCTTATGATCCAAGAGAGTTTAAAATACACTATATCAAATAAAATAGAGAACAAAGCAGTGATTCTAAGTAAATATGCTATGATCCTCTTTAAAATGGAAAAATATAACGAATCTAGAAAATATAATACTCAAGCTAGCGAATTGTATCTAGAAATAAATGAAATGTTATCTTATTCTAAAACTCTAGATCTTGAATCTACATTTCTGGTGATAGATGATGAATTTGAAGCTGCTAGGGAAATTTTAAATGAATCCATTAAAATTCAAAATAGTTTTGAATCCACCTCTGTATCATACTCCATGATTCGATTGGGATTAATTCACCTGTATGAAAATAATATTTTAGATATGGAAATTGGATATGATCTACTCACAAAAGCAATTCAAATCTTTATCAATGATGGTAATATCAAAGGTCAACGATATGTAAACAATTTAATTGAGAATCACTTTATAGTCATGGATAGTAAAGATGAATTGATAAAATTATTAGTAGAGATACCTAACTCAAGAAATTTAATTTGATTCAACGAAAATTATAAAATTACATTTTCTGTATTAGTCAATAACAAAGGTGAGATTTGAAAATTATTTATTCTAGTATTTATATCGATTTCTTTTAGGTCCAAAATAATTCCAAATATGATCTCGACTAGTTCTAGATTAAAATTATTATCTAGAATGAATATAAATTATGTAGTTATTCTGTAATTCTATTGAAATATTAATCATATACTCAAGTTAGCTAATTAATTTTATTTGATTTTTCACTATGGTACTAATTATAAAAAATAAATACACCACAAATTCATTTTTCTCAACCATACGTGGTATTTTCAACTAGTTTTATTATGATATCTATTAATCAGATTTTGAGAAAGGTGTATAAATCAGTAAACAATAAAATAAGAGGTCCCAAAATCATAATTAAAAAGTCACGTTTTATAGCAACTATTATTCCTGTAAGTACCTATGAAGAAATTGTTTCTGAACTACAAATTCTTTCCAAAGAAATGAAAAAAGCATCGCATAATGCATTTGCATATCGAATTTTAGAAAATAATGTATTGAGAGAAGATTTACACGACGATGGTGAAGTCCCAACTACCGCAGGCATACCTATCTTGAATGTTTTACGCAACTCAAATTTAATTAATATTTTGCTCGTTGTTTCAAGATATTATGGTGGAATTAACCTTGGTAAAGGTGGATTAATCAGAGCATACTCACAAACTGCAAAAGATCTAGTAGCTCATATCAATTTAATTGATTTTGTACGATAATCAATTATTTGTTTTCTCAAATTTATTAGTTATTTATATACAATTTAGG
>JAOUKW010000063.1 GCA_029882335.1 Candidatus Heimdallarchaeota archaeon
AATCTAATTCCAATGCGGAGATTGGAACCTCGATACCATTTTTAACAATTAATTCAGGATGAATTTCACCGATATGACCTGCTTCTATTCCATCAATAATTACTATTGCCCTTCTACCTGGAATATAACAGTTTAATTCAGTATTTTTCAGTTCATATGTTACACCCAAAAGTACACAAACTCTATCCAAGATCCTTAGAATAGTTTCAAAAGTCTCATTAGATCCAGCTAAAACAGTTGACATCATTAATCTTGTCCCAATCTTTTTCTTATCTTTAACTACACATTCTCCAGTTTCAAATATTTTTTGAGGATATTCATTATGAGTATTCACAGATAGAAATTTCATTAGTAGAGGTAATAAATCAGGCCTTAATATTGCATATGATGCGTTAACAGGATTACTAATCTCGATACAATTTGAATCAATCCATTTTTCTTCTCTATTCATCAATTCTCCTATCACTTCTTTACTAGTTAAAGTATAATTGAATACTTCCGTTAAACCCATTCCAATCAATATCTGTCTCATCAGATTTTCATCATCACTGGATTTATCTAATTTCCCTGCGGTTATCACTTGAACAGGAGTAGGTTCAAATGAATTATAATCAGCTGCAATTGCTACTTCTTCACTAATATCAACCCAATGGATGATATCCTTTCTCCAAGGGGGTAATAAAACAGTTAATTTATCCTTTATTACTTTAGCTTCAATTCTTCGCATACGAAGGAGTTTAACCATTTCTTTTCCGGGAAAATTTACTCCTAGATATTTATTGATATCTTTAATATTTACATCAAATCTAATAGGATCTGTTTCGGGTGTTATATCAATAGAAATGTCATAATTATCAGGATAATTAATTTTTACACTTTCAATTATACCACCTCTATCTCTTAGAGTTTGAACTATCACTGATAATGCTTGAGAAGTGGCTTGATGTGAATACCCAGTTGTTTCTACAAGAACATCAGTGGTTTGAGTCGTTACCCTACCAACATCATTACTGTTAATAATTGGTGGCATGGATAGTACTAAGCCATTTTTATCAATAAGCATAGGTACTTTCTTGAAATCATCAAGAATATGTCTATATTCGATACCTTTGGGATGTTTCTCAAATATTTCATCTACTGTTAAATCATGATCAAATGTTAATGGTTGAAACTTGAATTTTCTATCTACTACGGTATATTCAATTGGTGATTCAAGCATATTGATGTTATAAATTCCAATTGAAGTTCGCTTCCTTTTTCTTCCAAATGAGAAATCAAGTTTATCTTGTACTTGTATCATTTGTTTAATTAAAAAGTCATCAAAAGTTAACCCTCTGACCACAGCTGCTGCTACATATGGACGAATAGTTAAAAGCTCGGGATTTACATTGATTTCATATTTAGATTCGATCACACTTAGATCGGGTAATCCTTCCTCTCCGAATTTTCCTTTTATCACCCTTGCAATTCCCTCTGCACTCCAAAAATCCGGTCGATTGGATGTTTTTATTTCAATAGCAATCTTAGTATGACCATTTTCATCGGGACCGACTGGGTCGGAGTCTACTTCTGCTATTGCCAATGTCAAGAGGTCATTGAGATCATCTACAGATAAAGTTTTATCTAAACCAATTAATTTACTGATATCTTCTATTGATACATCTATTGTTACCATATTTTCACCTATTCTAAATTAATATTCGAGTAAACCCTACCTTCTCTTAACCAATCAAGATTTTGAGAATATAGCTCTCTAATGTCATTTATCCCGTACTTTGTCATAAATAATCGATCAACACCGATTCCCCATGCAAGTACAGGATGTTCAATTCCAAAGGGCTCAACTACTTCAGGTCGAAATATACCTGCACCACCAAATTCGATGTAGCCCAACACGGGATGTTTGGCAGAAAGCTCAACTGAGGGGCTTGTGAAAGGAAAGTAATCCGGTCTGAAACGTACTTCCTTTGCACCAGCAACTTCTACTGCAAAGGATTTTAGAACACCAAGTAAATCTTTGAATGTAATGTCGGGTCCACAAATTATGCCCTCTGTTTGACTGAATTCAATTTGATGAGTAGCATCTACTTGGTCTGGTCGGAATACTTTAGCATTTGCAAAGTATTTGAATGGTGGTTTAGCATGAGATAATGTTCTAGCTGAAATCGCAGTGCCTTGTGGTCTAACTAATAACCGAGCTGCCTTTTTAGGATCCCATCGATAACCATGTCCTCTACTACCAGTAGTCCATCCATTTTCATGGGTTTGAGCAACATTTGATATATATTCTTCTTTTTGTAATTTCCCGTGTGTCGGATTTTTTATGAGCAGAATATCTGAATCCTCTCTAGCTGGATGATCCTGTGGTGCATATAATACATCAAAATTCCAAAATTCAAGTTCGACTAATGGTCCTTTCATCTCTTGAAATCCGATTCCTATTAGCTTTGTCTTTAAGTGTTCGAGAAACTGACGATAAGGATGTAATTTACCACTGTATATTTTTCGAGGTTTTGTTTTTAAAGAATATGGCTTAAAATCAGAATTTTTCCAACTACCATCTGATAACATTTTTGATGTTAAAGTTGTAATGGTATCCTTAACAATAATTTTCTTAAGTTCACTATCAGAAAGGTTTGAGGAAACAGTTACATTTGATCTTTCTTGACGAATTATTAAATTTCGTTCCAATAACTGCTCAATTAAATTATTTTCAATTATTAAACCACTCTTCTTATGTAATTCAGCTAGTGCATTTGTTAAATCAATGGAAAATGATTTTGCTGATTCTTCATCTCGAATATTGACATTTCCTTTGTCAATTTGTATTAAATTGGCTTTTTTAAGAATACCAATTCCTACAGTCAAATCGGATTTCGTTAAATGAGTTAGTTCGGCTAAATCTTTAAATGGTACTGAATTTTTTATTAATACATCTAATATTTTCCTCTCAACTAATCCATCAAGTGCATTAAATCCCCTATCGGTAAGTTCATATGAAATAACTAATTCGATATCCTTTTGAAGTAGCTGCATTTCTTCAAGTACACCAATACCTGCTTCTAACGTCCCTCTATCAATCTCCATTGCAGTTACAAGTTTGGAAACTAGTATAGGACCATTCTTATGAATAATTTTCAATATATTGTAATAATTTGAATTAAGTGTTGTATTACTCAATAAATTGACTCTCCTTTTATCAGTGATAAAATTGAATTCGTTGTTTTATTCTCGGTTAAACATAGTAAAATTTGTTTTAGAAATAGAGTTAATTGAATTCCAAGGCAACGCATCCATCTATAAAATCGTTTTACGATTTAATTAATTTCACTCCATCAAAATAACCTTAAAACTTTGTGATAATTATAGTTTGTAAATATTCTTATTTTTCCATTTATTTAATAATTATTAAGTATTTAAATGGATTAAAGCAATATTAATTATTTTATAAACTTACTAATAATTGATATTTTATCTTTTTAGACAATAATCAAATTAAAACCTTAATAATATAAGGTTTAATCATAATTTATGAGATATCGTATTGATAGTGATCTAGTAATTGTTGGAGATGGTATTTCCTTTAAAAACGGGACAATAATTGTAGATAATAATTCCATTGAGTTTGTTGGTGAACAGGAAAATGCACCTGTAGTAGAAAATACCATACAGACTCCAGTTATTATGCCAGGCATGTGGGAAGCTCATGCACATTTTACAGGACTTCGTACAGTATCATTAGAAACTAGTTTCTTTCAAAGTTCAACATTATTGGGTATTAGATCGGTTTGGGATGTAAATCAAGTGTTAAAGGCAGGATTTACCAGTGTTAGAGAAGTAGGAGGTTTTGGAATTCATCTAAATAAAGCAATTAAAGAAGGATTAATCCCCGGACCTAGAATTTATAGTGCAGGTAATGTTATCGGTGCTACTGGAGGTCATTCGGATATACACTCATTACCGTTAGACATTTTTCAGAGATATATAGCAACAAAAGAAAGTTTCATTGGAACAATCGCTGATGGAGTAGATGAAGTATATAAAAGTGTTAGAACACAAATTAGAAATGGTGCTGAAGTGATTAAATATTGTGCATCTGGCGGAGTAATGTCTGAGATAGATCATCCAATACACCAACAATTCTCTAACGAGGAACAAAAAGCAATAGTAGAAGAAGCAGACAGGGCTCAATTAGCTGTTGCAGCTCATTGTCATGGCAGTCCAGGTATTCAAGCAGCAATAAAAGCAGGTGTTAAGACAATTGAACATGGATCATATCTAACTGAAGAACTTGCACAACAAATGATAGAAAAAAATATAATTTTGGTACCTACAAGATATATAATTGACAAATTACATAATGCAGCGTTAAAGATGGGAATGCCAGAATATGCAGTAAATAAGATGAAAACAATATACGATCGACATTTAGAATCTTTAAAAATAGCCATTAAAATGGGTGTTACTATTGCATTGGGTACAGATATATTTTTTACAGGCCCAGGTGGTCCTATTACACATGGTGATAATGCAAAGGAATTAGAATATTATGTAAACGCTGGAATGAAACCAGAAGAAGCAATTAAAACAGCTACTGGTAACGGACCTTTAACATTGGGATTAAGAGCTCCAAAATCAGGTATCTTAAAACAAGGATATGATGCAGATATGTTATTACTTTCAAAAAATCCATTAGAAGATATTACAATATTGCAAAACAGAGAGAATATTAGTAAAATAATTAAATCTGGAATTATCGTTTAATTTATCCCTGATTAACTAATTTTATTATGAAATCGTCACTTAATTGCCAATTATCATCTAAATCGGTATTAATTATTTTATCAATATTTAGTTTTGTTATTAGTCTTTTAATGATAACGGGAGCAATTTCCTCGCATAAACTTTTTATTCCGTTGAAAGAGATTGGTCCATAATTTTTAACCACCCTGATAATTCTGATTTCATGATTTTCATCTAATTTTTTTTCACTAATTTCAGTACTTGATATGTAATTTAATTGATGTAGTACTCTTTTTAACCTCCATTCATCACCTGAATCACGCGATAATTTCCCTCGATATTCTTGAATTGCTCCTTTCTCAATTGATTCATTCACTTCTATTGAGCTTTCTGGTCCAATATTTAACAAAGTTTCACTTATAGTCCATTTATAATCATTTGTTTGTTGAATTAGTCTATCTGATTGTAAATTTGATAGAGCTAGTGAGATAGATGATGCGCCGGAATCCTCTTCTATTTCTTCAGTTGTTATAGGATGCTTCTTAATAAGAACCTTTAGGATTTGATATTCAGATACAGTATGATACGATCCCTCCGTCATATGATAATTATTGATATATCCATGTTTTGTCAAAATTTCGATTAATGGATCTACTGACTGTTTTGTAATTTCTTTAGCTGGTGAGATTGATTCTGATCTTGTTACAGGTTCAATATTATCATCACTAATATCATCATGCATCACACTTCTAAGTGGAGTATCTAATATATCATCAAATAAGTCTTCAATTTCCTTTTCTGAAATGTTGGATTCTACATTCACATTATTTTCCACTTCAGTACTAACAATATTATCTATAGGATCTTCTACAGGATCATTTATCTCAACTTCAGACACAGATATTGGTTCTTGTTGAGTTATGGGATTTGTTACCTCAATTTCTTCCAAGGGGGAGGGTGTAATTACATCGGAATTGAATTGTTCATCAATTATAGTCTCTTCAACATTTTCAACTACTTCAAGTTCACTTATTTGTCTTAATTTTTCAACTAATTTATTCTTTATTGGGGATAATTCCATAGCAGGTTGTATTTCTGGATCGACCTTGATATTATTTTCAATTTCTTCAATCTCATCTTTTATGGTTGTCTTTGATTCTGCTATATTAGAAATCATATTCCTCGTTGTATCTGATAATTCCCACCTATCTTGACCAACTTTTTTAATTAGTTCTGTGCTTGTTAATCGCATTAATAGATGATATATATAGAAATCAAAATCAAATTGTGCTTTTATATCATCAAATGACATAGAACCAAAACGTAATAACATATTCAGGATATTGATATCTGGAGTAATTAATAGATCCTCCTCCTCACTGGTTTGTTTATAACTTAGAAATTTATAGTATAATAAATCTCGTAAAATCTCAATCTTATCTTCAGGAATATTATTACTCATCTAATAAATCAACATAACAAACAATTTTAATCTTTTTATATTACATATTTTCATTTTACCATAATTGATTTAATTAGTTCATTGTAATTAATTTTCATCAGATGGCTAAAAAGAACCCAAATTACAAAATCACATTCTTAATGTCATTAATTCTTTGGATCTATTTCTTTTTGTCTTATAATTCTTTATGGGGGTTGTGATTCTCGAAATTATTCTTTGTTTAATTGTCACGGTAATTCCTTGATTTTTTCTTTTAATTTTATTCCACTGATAAAAGATATTAAAAGTAGTTAGACTAACTGAAATCAAAGCAAAGAAGAACAATAATGAAACTATTGTATAAACAATTCCTGATGTAATTTGTAATAAAGCAACAATGATGATGGTAATTAACACTCCATATGAAATTGGTATAATTAATTTTCTAAATAGGTGTTGTCTAGCAATAATATTACTATCTTTTATTGCATATTGAGTGACAGTTAACATGTTAAGTTGCTGATTTAGTTTTTCTTTTGAATAATCAGATTTAGGTTTTAAAATCTCTCCAGCAACTTCAATAGAAACTAAAATCAAAACAACTAAAAAAAGCTTAAGACTCAAAATAACAGAAAATAGTATTTTATAGAATTCATCAACTAATTCGATATTTGAAAAGATTAGCAAAATAAACCAAAGTGATATGATTGTTATAAATCGATTCCAGCTTAATCTTTTGAATTGATCCATAAAATATTCTATAATCAGCATAGCTATACCAAAAAAAGTAAATGTAAATATTAATACTGAATTTCTACTAATAATACCAATGTATATGAAGAGGATGCAAATAAATTGTGTCAAAATATTATCAACTAGAATCATAGGTCTAATAAACTCCTTCGATGCAATCCCAGGTTGCCAATCTTCGTATATGATAGGATCTTCTCTCATTTCAATCACCTAAATTCTTACTTTGGCAGTAAGCTTATTCATTTGTTTAATTACTTGTTCAATTTCAAGTAAAATATTGGTATTGTAAGATTCTATAACATGAAAATTAGCATTGACAGACAATACGAGATTTTTGTACTCTTCAATCCTTTTTTTATAGATTCTCTGGACTTTTGGTTCTATTATATATTTTCTATAATTCATCTGATTTACATCAAAGATTTCTTCATCTCTGACTGCTGCAGTAGCCATTACACCAAATCCAGGTGTATTGCAAGCAATAAAAAATAATCTCTGAATGTTGGGCATTAATTTTGTAAGTCCATATTTCATCAATTTAGGATCTTGTTCCAATGATGAAATGAGTATAACTACAGTATTTGTTAATTTATTATGAAGAATGCTATCATGTAATGTACTCACGTTAAAATCTGTACCTTGGGGTTTTACATCATATAAATTCATAGACATAGTCTTAATTGCAGTTGGAAACGAATTTAAATTGACTTTTCTCAAGGTTTCCTGACCATGTACCATAATATAGACAGAATGCTCACTTCTATATATCGCAGTACATAGTTCAATTACAGATGATAATGCAAATTCTAATTTTGGACCAGCCATAAACAAAGATGCATCTACCACGATTAAGAAGCGTAATTGGTGGGGTTCTTCATATTCTTTTACAATTATTTTCCCATATTTTGCTGATGCTTTCCATGATATATGACGGATATCATCACCATATATAAAATCCCGTAATGCAAGAAAATCGCTACCTCTACCTTTTGCGGGAATTGATATTTCTGAAATAAACCGATCCATAATCCTTTGTTTTAGTTTCCATGGAATTTCTACCCTTTGTGGTTCTGGAAGTACAAATATTTCTATATTTATTGCTTGTCGTTTTAATTTATAAAATAAACCAAAAATACCATCATATTTTATAATTACTCGTTTAATTAATTCTTTCCCTCTTCGCGGAGCTAATTGTAGAAAGGTTACAGTAGTTAATTCGTTTTTTGAAACATGGATTATCGATTTATTGGTTACTTCAACTGGAAATAATCCTTCAGTTGTTTCTAGTTCTACTATAGCTGTTAGATCATGATTAGAATGAATTTTTACAAGAACAGAAACAAATGATTTAGCTTTTACTTGTCTTGAAGGGATTTCCACTAATACAGATAACTCTTCTTCCTTGTTTATCTCTTGTTGATACATGTAATACATAAATATTATTGGATAAATTAATGATGGAAAAATCAATAAAATATTATTACTAAAAAATCCAAAAACAGCTCCAACTATACTTAATATTAAAATCAAAGCACCATTCGAAGTTATTACAAAAAATATTGGTTTATCATCTTTTACAGATATACCAGTATCTAATTTAATTTCAGACATGTTCATCCTCATAAATTAACTGGAGTTTCTTTTATTACACTATCAACTATTTGTTGAATTGGCACTTGATCAACTTCAGCTTGTGGTGTTAATATTATTCTATGATTCATAACATGGAAAAATAAATATTTAACATCATCTGGTTCAACATAACTTCTTCCTTCCATAGCTGCCTTTGCACGACACATAGTCATCAAAGCAATACTTGCTCTTGGTGAACCACCCAAGGCTAATGCAGGTAAAAATCGAGTCTTTACCACTAATCTAGCAATATAATCAAGGATTGAATCAGATATATCAACTTTGTCTAACACTTTTTGTATTGCAATAATTTCATCTCTTGAAGAAACAACATTTACTTTTGGAATAAAATTTGCCCTTTTTGATCTCAGGATATTGACTTCTTCTTCATAATTGGGTAAAGACATCATTAATCGAATCATAAATCGATCTAATTGTGCCTCAGGCAAAGGATAAACTCCAACTTGTTCAATTGGATTTTGAGTAGCCATGACAAAAAAAGGTCTATCTAGTTTTCTAGTTATTCCTTCAACAGTTACTTGTAATTCTTGCATTGATTCTAGAAGAGCAGCTTGAGTCTTTGGAGGAGCTCTAGAAATTTCATCACATAGAACAATATTTGTAAAAATAGGGCCTGGAATAAATTCAAATTTTAAATCCTTTGGATTATATATTGATGACCCAGTTATATCAGCAGGCATTAAATCAGGGGTAAATTGAATTCTTTTATGATCCATGCCTAGCACATCAGAAAGAGTACTCGCTAAATATGATTTTGCAATTCCCGGAACTCCTTCCAACAAAACATGACCTTTTGCAAATAAGGTAATAAGAATTAACTTTATTTGATTTCTATTGCCAATTATTCGTTTTTCCATTTCATTAATTATTTTTTCAGTGGTTTCTTTTACTAAATTTAATTCGTTCATTTTAAATTCTCCGTTCATTTATATTTTCCATAGTTTTAATGCTATCAATAGCAATATTAGTTGAATGTATAATATCCCATGCTATACGATCAGATATTAGATTATTTGATAACATTTGAAGATCATTAAGTATAGAAGTTGAAATAGATTTTTCCAAATTATTTTCAATAATATAATTTAAATAATCCTTGGCTACTCCTGACAAATAATATTTACCGAAGCGTTTAACATTCAGGTGTTCTTCCATTAATTTTCTCTCCTCTATTGTTAAAGGAATACCAGGTAATTTTTTAATATGTATTGAAGTCAATCGTTGTAAAATTCTTTTTGCAGTTTTTCCCGAGGTTGTTCTCTTGGAATTAATTAAATCACTATCCATGGCCATTAATATAGGTAAAAAGATAATAAGTACAACAAAAATAAATTTGAAAAATAAATTATTAAAAATATTTTTAATAAACATAGATACTCCTACTCTACTATAAGGTAGCCAATTAAGTTTGGATTCATCAACAATTATATTATCCACCGTTGGATATTGATGTCTGAGAATTCTGTTGAATAAATTAATATTTTGTTGATATAAATTGGTATAATTATTTCTAAACATATATCGATCTGAAATTATAACGGTGTTCTTAATCTTTACTCCGATGGTAAATTCTTGCTTACAATACTCGATATTTTCTATATTTTGATAGCAAGTTTTACTAAATGCAGAATTTTTTGTTTTCAATATACTACTAATATAAACTGAATTAGGATCGTAATAATCCGTATAAACATCATCGAAATAATAACTACCTATTGCAGTTGGGAGTACACTTTTATACTCAATTCCTTCATAAATAACAGAGGGGATACCTGCTTCACCACCATTATTGGTCGAATCATAAATAATGTCATCATCATAATTAACATAATCTTGACCTATTTTTTTAAAATTAGTTAAGTATTTATGATTAATACCAATAATCATAATATTTTTGTTATCCTCAACTAGTTTAGTCAACTTACTCAGCTCATTTTGATTTAAATCATTGTCTGGAGTTAGATATAATAATAAAGAATTTGAACTGAGTGGTGCATTATTACTTTCCATATCAACAACATTAGAGATTTTGTGAGTAATATTGCCAGCGAGATTTGAATATCCCCAGTCACTAGAATCCTCTATAGAGCCAATGGGAACATAATTCGGATTTAGATTTAATAAACCAGGCAATATTAATATTAACAAGGTCATAAATAAAGTAACCATAATTCTTTTTACAATTAACTCTTCAATTAATTGTTTATAATTAATTACTAAATCAACCATTTAAACATTCCTCTTAATTTTACTAATAGGTTTTTTATAATCAGTTCCAAATGGTGTAATCTGATATTCTTTAACCCATTCTTCTTCAATAATTTTGAATCTTTCAATTGCAGATATAATTTCTATTTCAGAATTTTCATTTTCAAATAATTTGATTAAATTATTTTTGAATGTCAAAACATCTGCTTGAGTTGCTATTTGACCTCCATAATTCACTTTGTAGAAAATGTTTACAATATTGTACACATTAGGACGAAATATAGGTTTTGACACTCGATAAGCATATTCCTTTGGAGTCCAATATTTAGGACGTGATACTTCCCTATAATTATCTAATGCTTTATCTAATTCCACATAAGCCTCATATACGGCTTCACTATATTTTCCACTTGACAAACCTCTCTCCAATATTGATAAGGAAATATCTCGAGTAAATTTTAATTTTATGAAATTTTCTTCTTCAGTATTTGAATTAATTGAAGTTCCACTACTTTTAGTTATATTAAATTTTTTTATAACAAAGTAGAGTGCATAAAAAATCATTCCAAATATAATAATGTTTAATAAAATCTGTAGAATATTCGTCATAGAACCGGAATTAGATCGATTTGTATTACTACTACCACTACTACCCGAATTTTGTTCTGATAAATCGTCAAATATATTTAATTTTTCCCAGATCTCCATCATTGATCTCTGTATTTTTTGTATAAACTGAGCAAATATGTTTTTTGCAGGTAAGGCTGTATCTGGGGAAAAGAAAAACATAAATGGAATAATCAAAAATACATAAATTAAAATTGCATTTCTTATCAACTTGAAGTTTTCTTTAGAAATTATTACCATTAATGATCATCCTCCACTTTTGTAAATGTCCTTTTGAATAATTTATCATATATGCTACAATTTGAATAGGTTTCAACATGATTACATATGGTATCATAATCACCAACCTTGATTCCCAGAAAAGAGCAGCCATTAATATCTTTATATTTAAATGGACATATTTTTATAGGTAATTTAGAAGTAATATCATCTGTTGCTAAAAAAAATGGAACTGATTTTATCTCAACATGAGCTTTTTTCTGTGATGGCCACATCATTAATGTAAGAAAACCAATCAGGGATGGAAGTCCAACAAAATAGATGAATACTAAAAATAATACAAGTAATAATAATGGTACGATGAGTACTAAAGCTCTGATATCTAATAAGAAAAATGGTATTATAACCATCATAATCATTATTGTTATTATTAGGAAATTACTTATTACTGCATAGAAGTACTTTCTTGAGGCATGAGATCCATAGGTTATCTTTGCATAAATACCAGTAACACCCCATCCAATATAAATAAATAAATTCGTAATAGGATCCATTATTCCAATTATATACATTAAGAATATAAATACCAATCCTAAATCCTGTTCAACTAATAAAAATACAGGAATCATAGTATCTCTACCGAGAATTATTATCATTAAAAAACCAAGAGAAAGGAAGAAATTCATTAAGGCAAATAACGTGAGACTATCCTGTAAAATTATTCCCTTATCTCTAATTGTTTTAAATTTGCTCATGGGATTTATAATACTCATATTTTTCCTCCATGTATTACTGGTCTATATCCAACCAAGGACTTCATACCAATATAAAATAATACAATTGCTTCAATCCAATAAGCTAATGATACCAAAATAAAGCGAATATCATTAACAAATAGTGCACCAAATATACTTAACAATAATCCAAATTGGAATAATATAATTGCAAGAAAAATTCTAGATAAAGAAATTCCCATAGATCTGGTTTTCTCATTACTTAACCAAATTGATGTTATTAAATAACATGAGCTTAGCAAAATTAATAAGAAGAAACGAATTAATATTTCGTCTTCAGTATTTCCCATTACTGCCATAATAAGTAAAGAGAGTGAAATTGGAATATATAAAGTGGTTAATATTCTTGTAATACCAATTGCCAAATTAGATAACATTCCAGATCGATATTCTAAAAATTTGTTATATGGGGGATTAACTGCGAAATTGCAATTCCAACACACATCTATATAAATCGGCAAGTAATTTTTACAATTGCCACATGTATGCACAAGAACAGCTTTGCATCTCTCACATATATCTTTGGAAACTTCGCTTTTACAATTATGACATTTTTTCAAATATTTACTTACAGCCTGCAATTGAAAGGTTGATGTTGTATATGCTCGTCTCAGATTATGATCTTCTATGTTTGATAAAGGTATATGCCATAAACTACAATGTTCACAAACAGAAGGAGATAATTTTTTTATGTAATATGGTACAATAATTACTACTCCAAGAGCAATCAAACCAATAAATAAGTTAACAATAGGTATTTGATATGATGAGATTGTTATTGTTTTAAACTCAAACATCTCCGATAAAATTAGTAATCCATTCCATAGACCATGGAGAGTTATTGCTAAGATTATTCCCATAGTATATAATGAATAATCCTTATAAGTAACATTTATGGAGGGTTTATTATATAAAGTTAATAATAATCCATAACCCATCATTGCTGTAGTTGCAATATGAATAGGAAAAATGGATCGTATTATTACTTGACCAGCTAATAAATTCCAAATATTGGTATTTGAGACATCATATATATATCCTAAATTAAAGATATACCAATAAGTTTCAAGTAAAGTAAATATAACACCTGCGAGCATACTTATCATCAAAATTGTACCTTTATTATTGAGTATTCTAGTTTCTTTTTTACCCCAACTGGTATAAACTCCAGTGGATAAAATATAAATATGAATTGTTTTGCTAAATTCCTCAATAATAGGGCCAATTAAACCTATACTAATTAGTGCAATTATTCCTTCATTTTTAATGCTAAAAACAGATTGTAATACTATTATTGTAGTTAAGAAAGATCGTGTGTTTAGTGTAAGAGCTGTAATAATAGACACTACACCTCCAACAATTGAAAAAGAAAGTATCTCTTTAAAAGAATTATCCGTTTTTATGTCATCGTAAGTGAAATAAAGAATGAAAGTAATAAAAAAAATAGCAGAGATCATTGGTCCAATAAAAATAAACATAAGTCGAAACGTAAAGATTCCTGAATAACCAAAATATGCAATCAATACAAATAAAAAGACAAGTACAATCAATATTGCCTGCATTTTAGTTTTTACACTAATGGAGGTTCTAGACATTGGCAATTTACTATTTTGATTAGATATGTCATTCAATATAATAATTCAGTATTAATGGACAATATAAACTTATTTGATTAATTATAT
>JAOUKW010000425.1 GCA_029882335.1 Candidatus Heimdallarchaeota archaeon
ACACTGCTGTATTTAAATCCAGCATAACACACACTGTAACCATTTTTTTTATTGCATTCGGAGTGACTTTAGTTTACGTTCTAGGTGTACCGATGGTACAAAATAATTCAATTACCCCAGGTACACTTTTCTTATTTACATATTATTTTCAATTAATTATGACACCCATACTTGAGATATTACGTCAAATTCAGATTATACAACAGGCAGATGCAAGTGTTGAAAGAATAAATGAAATATTTGATATAGAAAAGATCTTGATTGATGATGGTAAATTAATTGCAAATACAGGACCTGTTGATATAGAATTTGATAATATAAAATTTTCATATAATGAAGATAATTATGTTCTTCAAAATATTAATTTTCTACTTCCCGCAGGAAAATCTATGGGATTAATAGGAAAGACAGGATCTGGAAAAACTACCCTATCTAGGTTAATCTACAGATTATATGATTATGAAATTGGTAATATACTAATTAATGGTAACTCAAACAAAGAATATGCACTTGAAGAATTAAGAAAGATGATTGTAGTAGTAACTCAAGAAGTACAACTTTTCAAAGGAACAATTAGAGATAATATAACTTTCTTCAATGAGAGTATTGATGATGAACAAGTAATCAATGCGTTAAATATGGTTGGTTTGGATGTTTGGTTAAATGAACAAGAAGAAGGAATAAATACTCAGCTAGATAAAACGGGATTATCAGCTGGTGAAGAACAATTACTTGCTCTAGCAAGGTCATTTATTGTTAATCCTTCAATAGTTATTTTAGATGAAGCAAGTTCTCGTTTAGATCCAGCAACACAAACTCTAATTGAATCTGCGATGGATAAATTACTTGAAAATAGAACTTCACTTGTAATTGCACATAGATTAGAAACTTTAGAAAAAGTAGATGATATCTTAATTCTTGAAAATGGTGAAATATTGGAATATGGATCTAGGGTAGTATTAACAAATAATCCGAATTCTCATTATTCTAAATTAAGGAGAATAGGATTAAAGGAGATGTTGGCATGAGTTCAAAAGAAGAAGAGAAATCAAAAGAAGAAAAGAGATCACTAAAATTTGTTCTTTTTGCATCACTTACACTTGTTAAACGTCAACCTAAGTGGTTTATTTTAACCACACTCTCATCTTTATTTTATTTTATGCTTCCTTTGGGTATAGCACTTGTTACCAGAGACATTTTTAACAAGTTAGAAGGATATAGTGGATTTCCTTTAGATATCTGGGTAATAATCGCATTAATACCGATACTATATGTTTTTCAAGCGGTCACAGAGGTCACATTTATGATATTTGTTTGGAAATTCGTAATGAGTAATCAAATTATGCTACAAAAAAATATGATAAGTGGAGTATTTCTGCAACCTGGTGCAGATTCATTGGAAAAAAGCCCTGGCGAGGCAATATCAAGATTTAGAGGAGATGTTGCCGAATTGACTTGGTTTTCTGCATTAATTGGCGACTTAATAGCTTTCTTGATGTTTGCAACTATAGCATTTTTTTTGATGTTTAATATTAATAAAATGGTTACTTTAGTTGTTTTTGTTCCTTTTATTATTGTTATTATGCTCATCAACTCTTCTAGAAAGAAATTAACCAAATTCAGGAATGACGCTAGATCTGCAGCAGGTAAAATCACTGGAATTGTAGGTGAATCATTTGGTGCAATACAAGCCATCAAAGTATCATCTTCAGAAAAACATATACTAAATCATTTTAACAAACTTAATGAAAATAGAAGAACAACTGCAGTTAAAGATTCTACACTCGCGGCATCCTTACGTGCAACTGGTAAAGTTGTTGTCAGTATTTCAACTGGTGTTATTTTGTACATGGTTGCTTCATTAATGAAAACAGGAGAATTCACATTAGGTGATTTTACATTGTTCATATTCTTACTTAACTGGTTAACTGGGTTTATTAGGTTTTTAGGAGAGTTTATGGCATGGTCTCAAAGAAATAGAGTATCATATGCTAGAACATTAAAAATCATGCAGGGAAAAACTGGTTTTCCAGAGGATGAGAAACTTATCGCAGCAACTCCATTATACCTAGATGAAAAATATCCATCAATTCCACCAATTAACAGAGACAATATCAGTGAAATACAAATCCTTGAAGTACAAAATCTAAGTTATATCTATCCGGGTACAGAAAAAGGAATTAAAAATGTAAATTTCACCATACCACAAGGATCATTCACTGTAATTGTTGGGAAAGTAGGTTCAGGAAAAAGTACTCTTCTCAAAGTATTACTGGGATTACTCAAATCAGATGATGGTACAATTCTCTGGAATAGTAAAGAAGTACTTGCCCCTGAAGAATTTTTCATACCACCAATCACAGCATACACATCTCAAATACCCATATTGTTTTCTGAATCTATTAAAAATAACATCTTATTTGGACTTCCAGAGGACAGTGTAGATATGGAATTGGCAACAAAGCTTGCAATAGTGGATAAAGAAATAGATGGATTTGAGGATAAATTTGATACAATAATTGGATCAAAAGGAGTTAAATTATCAGGTGGACAAAAACATCGAATTGCCGCATCTAGAATGTTTGTCAGAGAGCCACAGTTACTGGTATTTGACGATTTATCATCTGCATTAGATGTGAAAACTGAGGAAAAACTCTGGGAGGGATTATTTGATAATCTTTCGTCTACATTTTTAGTTACATCACATAGGAAATTTGTACTCAAAAAGGCTTCTCAAATCATTGTGATGAAAGATGGTGAGGTAATAGACATAGGAAATTTAGAAGAGCTTTTAGAGAGATCTAGCGAGATGAGATCACTTTGGGAAGAAGATTTTGTAGTTGCTAACGAAGGGCAGAAAGTAACTATGTCTGAAACATACTCTAAAAAAACAGATACTAGGCATATCGCTGGTGATGGCGAAAGTTACCAATATACAAGAAAAGAATATCCAAAATTTCTGATGGATCAAATTTCAACTTTAACTGATACCTTTTATGGTAGGAAAATATCACAATTGATGGAATCCATGATTGATACTGCCCTAATCGATGATAAAATTTCTTCAGATGAACTCAATATCCTAAAACAAGTATTTTCTAATGTATCAGATTATTTGAAAATACTCAATAAAGCATTTGAGGATGGAATTATAGATGATAATGAACGTAAAGAACTGGAAGCAAGTAAAGAAATAGTATTGGAAAACGCGAAAAAAGTCGCGAATGAGGATAAATTCATCTCGGATGATGAAAAGAAACTATTACAAAGGATTTCTGAGATTATTGAAGAATTGAAAATATTAGAGTCTCCTGTGATGGATTAATGTTAGTCAAAGTAACTTAACGCTTGCTTCCTACAGGATCAAAAAAAATTGAATTATTTCATTCAACATATATAATATGGGAATTATGAATATCTATAATATTATAAAATTAAAAAAACCTTATGATTGTACATTTCGTACAACATAGGTATATTCAAATATCTAATTTATCATGATGATCCAACTTAAAAATATTATCAAATTGCGGGAATAAAGGCTTTTCCTACATTTAATGTAGTAATTCAATCAAAAATAAGAAACACA
>JAOUKW010000064.1 GCA_029882335.1 Candidatus Heimdallarchaeota archaeon
ATCCAGGTATTTATAATATTACTCTGAATGGAGAACTTTACATATCTTCAACAAATTGGGTAAATGGTACCCTAACAATTAATATTGATAGTCTTAGTGTGGGTAATTATATATTTACAATATTTTTATTTGATTCTTACAACAATTGGAATTCAGATAGTGTCAATGTTTATGTTTTTCATGAATTGGATATTCCTAGTATTGATTCACCTGATGATGCAACATATGAAGTAGGAACCACTGGAAACACAATAATTTGGAGTATATTTGATGAACATCCCGGATACTACAATGTTACTCTTAACGGATTTGAGTATATTGCATCTACATCATGGATAAATGGGACAATTACAATTTCGATTGATGGTTTATCAGTAGGCACACATACAATCGTGATCTATGTCTTTGATTTGTATGGTAATTCTGCTATTGATAGTGTATTTGTTGTAGTTACACCAATTCACCAATCAAGCTCTTCTGTACCCAATTCTTCTTCGAGTTCTTCAACGCCCCCACCACCGGATAATCGAGTATCTAGTTCTACAGAAGATGAGAGTGGCTTCCTTATATTCCCAAGATTTACATTAATTTCAATGGGTGTTATTATTATACTCTTAAGAAAAAGACGTTAAGTAAAAATTAATTCCTTATTTGGCATACTATCTACATCATAAAAATAACTTAATACAACACCATGACTATATGGGCTTATTCCATTCGCTAGTATAATCTCTCCTTCTTGTGTTTAGAAATGAGCTTACATGTGTTGTTGAAATACTCTCACCAAAAAATATCAATATGGTTAGTTATGGTATTAGTTTATTAAATCTTGAAATTCCCATAAAAACAACATGCTAACCACTTATTTAAATATAAATTTTCTAGTATGTATTAAAAATATAACATACAATTATTAGAAATCATCCCAAAATCTACGTAAATTTTTCAGTTTTGATATAAATTCTAAAATAGAACCCCTGTTAATACATCATTGAAGTTTGAGATTATGAAGGTTATCTGTTTGGTTTATTAAGATATAATTAACATTCTTCCTGAGGGTAAACTGAGAGCAGATCTTTTTGTCACACCTTTTCATTGTATCTATAAAATCAATTAATACTTAAATTCAATATTATTTTTGGCTAAATTCAAGATATGTAATTCACTGGTTATGAAATATGTTCCATCTATTAATGGGTGTAAAATTGCATTGGCAAGAGACCTCTCTGGGTCATAAAAATCGATATCTATCCTTCCTCTACCATTTTTAAATAGTCGAATTTGAAATCTCCCTGTGTCTATTTTCCTTTTCATATCTAATTTTGTGCCCCAACTCCATGGAGATATTTTAGACCAAAAAGATATTGGTACATAATTCTTGGCAGCAAGGTCCTTTTTTACCTGTTCGTAATCCGAGCTTAAGTAGGGTTTTATATCAATTAATTCATCTGCTACAATTTTTAAGGCTTCATCCATACTGTGTGTAACTTGTTTTTCCGATATATAAATAATTTCAGCTATCAAAGGATTGACGATTAAATATTTGTGAATTAACTTATAAATCGACTATATCTATTAATTAAATAGAAATTAAAATTGGTAATTTTAATATAGTCAATCAATTGGATTATTAAGTGGAGTTGGCTATATTATTTCTGATATGCAACCTATTGTTATTGTTGATCAAATCAATAAAATATATGAAGGTGGGACTGAGGCTTTAAACTCTATCACCTTCTCTGTTGAAAAGGGTGAAATATTTGGTATAATTGGAGTAAATGGGGCTGGAAAAACCACCTTAATTCGAATTATAACTACGATGTTGAAACAAACATCAGGATCGTGTTTTGTTGATGGTTTAAATCCCATCGAGAAGCCTGAAGATGTAAGAAGTTTAATTGGTGTATTACCCCAAGAGTCAGGTATGTATGATGAATTTACAATCTATGACAATTTACAGTTTATTGGAAGGATGCAGGGATTGACAAAATCTGAAACTAAGAAGAAAGTTGAGGAAGTATGTCAATTAATGGAAATATCTTCTAGAATAAAGTCAAGATTTAATCAACTTAGTGGTGGGTTGAAACAAAGAGCAATGATTGCCCGTACGTTGATGGGTAATCCAAAAATTCTTTTTTTGGATGAACCTACAACTGGATTGGATGTGTTATTGGCGAGAAAAGTTAGAAAAATAATTAAAGATTTATCTAAAGATATGACCATATTTTTAGCAACCCATAATATGTATGAAGCCTATCAATTATGTGATAGAGTTGCTATTCTCAAAGATGGAAGAATACTGATGATTGATACTCCTCAAAGTATTTTCAAACAATATAAACAGGGTGATGAGGATTTTGAAGATGTGATTGCAGGCATACTTGGAATTGATGAACAACCAATGCAGGAGGAAACCTGATGAATAAAGTAAATGGTTCGCATATGGTTTTAATAAAAGAGTTACAACTTCTTTTTAAAAGTAAGAGAAGGGTATTTCTATTATTTTTCATGCCTGTTTTAATCATTCTTGGAGGTTTAATTAGTTCTGCATCTATTTATTTGGTCGACGAACCAATAGAGAAAACCAATGTTTGGGTATTAGATCAAAGTGATGGTGAATATTCACAGGATCTTAGGGATATGTGGATTATGATAAATAATACAAATTATGATACAATTGAAGGAGAGTATGATATCATACTCGAAAAAGTCGAGTTTGAAGTTTTTGTATTTATTCCACAAAATTTTACAGAATTATTTTCAGCTAATTTAACTGCTAATATCTTTGTTTATCATAATGCCAATGAAACTCGGAACCTTATGGTTGCATCGTCAATTATTCAGATAACTGAGATGTATGACCAGAATCATGTGATTCAAACTAACCCCGATGTTCAATTTAATTATATTAATACCAACTTAGATGAGGTATCCGCAGAAGGTGAAAATCGGGCTGCAGACGAGACATTAGCACAAATATCTGTGATAATACCTATTTACATAATATTTTTTGTTATTATTTCACCAATCAGCCTGGTTATGATCTCAGTAACCATAGAAAGAGAACAAAATACTTTGGAAACATTGTTTCTTCAACCAGTAAAACGTAGATCTATAATATTGGGAAAAATCTATTATGGTTTATCACTGATTTTGATAACCCTGGTATTGGATGTAATTGCCATGGTTGTTGATTTATTTTTAATAACTAAGGCAATAGAATCTAAGGGAGTATTCGGTACTGGTAACTTATTTTTGGAAATATTAAAATTATTTTCAATTCTAGAATTATTATTGTTTGTCTTTGGAATTGTTATCATTGCCTCGTTAATCATCTCTATGGCTGTTTTATTATCATTATTAGCAAAAGATGAAAAAGAAGCAAATATGATTTCTGGTATGATTCCTTTGATTATTATGGTTATGGCAGTGCTTATATTTATTATTCCCATCTCTGATATGAGTAGTACTGCAAAACTATTTTTATCTGCGGTACCTGTATTTGGAATACTAGTTACAATATATCTCTGTTTTTTAGCAGGAGGGATTGTTTATTATGCTTATACTACCATTATATTTCAAATTCTTTGGTTTTTCTTAATTGTAACTTATACAACACGATTATCAGAATCAGAATCAATACTTGAATTAAGTTTTGGAAAAGCAGTAAAAGAATTAGTCAAAGGTATCATAAGGAAAAAATAGTAATGCTTCAATATTATTATCTAAATTATATTAGCTAATTTAATTTTCACAATAACCATAGTACTAATTAATTTTATAGAAAATTTATAAATCTTAATGATATAATATCGGGTAATCAAATATTCAGACTCACCTAATTATATTTATTTCATAGTGTTAAATAGAGGTATTATATCATATTACGGGGAATCTATGATTATCCAAAAAAGACGGCTATCATCCGGATCAATATCGTTAAAAGAAACACTTTGGTCTGCAGCCAATAAAATGAGAGGAGTAATGGATGCGTCTGAATATAAACACATTGTATTAGGTTTGATCTTTCTAAAGTTTGTATCTTCTAATTTTATTGAATATCAGATGATTTTGAGAAATAAACTAGTCATTCAAAGTGAAGACCCCAAATTTATTGAGAGTAAATTAGAAGATAAAGATATGTTTATTAAAAATAATCAAATTTGGGTTCCTAAAATTGCTAGATGGGAAAATCTTCAACCAACCTCTGGTTCATTAGGTATACAAATTGACAAAGCAATGAGTGCTTTGGAAACACATAATCCAAATTTACATGATATTCTTCCTAAAGGATATGAGAAGAAGGAATTAGATCAAAGGATACTAGAGGAAGTATTTACCCTTATTGGGAGAATTAATCATGAGAACAACCCGTCTGTAGATACTTTAGGAGGTGTTTATGAATATTTCTTGGGTAAATTCGCCAAACTAGAGGGGAGACGTGCAGGTCAGTTTTTTACTCCAAAACCAGTGGTTAGATTGCTTGTTGAATTACTACAACCATTCTCAGGCATTGTCTATGATCCCTGTTGTGGTTCTGGAGGGATGTTTATACAAAGTCATGAATTTATCACTGCAAAAGGAGGAAATCAAAGTGATATTGCTATTTATGGGCAAGAATCCAATCCTACAACTTGGAAATTAGCGAAAATGAATTTAGCAATCCGGGGTATTGATGCAGATTTAGGTCTTGTATTTGCAGATACATTTCATAATAACCAACATAAGTCATTAAAAGCAAATTATATTTTATCTAATCCACCATTTAATGACCGTGACTGGGATGATAAAGGACTGTTGATAAATGATTCTAGATGGACTTATGGTATTCCTCCTAGGCGAAATGCAAATTATGCATGGATTCAACATGTTATTAGTCATCTATCTGATGAAGGATTTGCAGGAATTGTATTAGCCAATGGGAGTTTAAACTCTCAGAATAATCGTGATCTGCACATTAGGATGAATTTAATAAAAAACAATCTGGTAGATTGTATCATATCACTACCCAGTCAGCTTTTTATCTCTACAACAATTTCTGCATGTATATGGATAATAAACAAAAATAAATCGATTTCGGCACATCAAACCAATCGTGATTTTATTCTGTTTATAGATGGTAGAGATATTGGTTTCATGCTTGATAGAAGGTATAGAGACATGAGTAATGAGGATATAACTTTAATATCTAGTATCTATGATAATTGGAAGTCTAATAATGAATATAATGATGTAGGTGGCTTGTGTAAATCTGTTAGTATTCAGGAGGTTATGAATAATAATTATAATTTGATTCCTGGAAGTTATGTTGATATTGAAAATAAATCAAATTCTGAACGTGATTTCATGGATGAATTTACTAAATTAGAAAGTTTATTACTATCCGAGATGAAGCTATCTCATCAGTTAGAAAAGAATATTAAAGCTACATTGGAGGAAATTAAAGATATTTTATCTTAATTTAAATGATTTTCCAGATGATATTTCATGTTTCAAACAGGTTAGATTTGGGACATTATTTGAGATCTGTAGGGATAAATTTTATCCTTCTAATGAAGGTCAAGTGCCTTATATTGGGTTAGAACACATAGAACAAGGTACATTATCGTTAAGGGGTACTGGAGTAAGCACTAATACAAGCAGTAAAAAATATAAATTTGAGCAGGGTGATATTTTATTTGGTAAATTAAGACCATCTTTTAGAAAATTAATAAAAATTAAATTTAAAGGAGTTTGCTCAACCGATATTTCTGTATTAAGAGTAAATGATGGAGTAGATCCGTCGTTTCTGTTTTACTTATTAGCAACACCTGAATTTATTGGATATGCGACTAAGAGTTCAACAGGAACTAAGATGCCTAGAGCAGATTGGAATTTCTTAAGAAATTTATACACAATTCTTCCACCAATATCAACTCAACAGAAAATTGGGTCTATTTTACAAACCATGGATAATAAAATAGAATCAAATTTAAGAATGAATGATCTTCTCGAAGCAATAATACAAACATACTATGAATGGTTATTTGTTGATTATAAGCCTTTTAAAGATCCTTCTCATGAACTTAATACTAATTTCAAATTTGATGTTGAATTAAATAAATTTATTCCCAACGTGATGCAGGTGGTTGAACTAAAAGAAATTGGTAAGATTATAACAGGTATTACGCCATCTAACAAATTTCGTGATGATGATAGTGTCATACCTTTTATCAAAATACAGGATATGCAGAATTTGTTTGTCATTTCCACTGAAAGTAAAATAACTAAAGAAGGAATGCAGAATCAATCCCATAGAATAGTTCCTCCTAATTCAATTTGTGTAAGTTGTGTGGGTACACCAGGATTGGTTTCTCTGACAACTCAATACTCTCTTACAAATCAACAAATCAATACAATCATTCCATATAATATACATGATGGTTATTATATCTTATTCAAGATTAAATCAATGAAGAATAAGCTGATAAACTTGGCATCCGGTGGAACTACAACATTGAATCTAAATAAAACTGATTTCTCAAAGATAAAGATCGAACTTCCACCAGAGCAAATATTGTATATGTTTAATAATAAAGTTAATTCATTTATGCATCAAATATTATCAAATACGCGTGAGATTTTAATATTACAAAAATTAAGGGACAAATTGATATCTCAGTTATTTTCAATTGATGTATATGTGAAATTTACAGATTTGGAATGAAAAAATAAGTAAAATGTAAATTGAATTTCTCGTATTGATGAATTTCTACTCTGTATAAGATTAAATGAATAAATAAATAAAATGTTATTTGTAGAAGGGTGAGACAACAATAATGAGATCTCACAACTTATAATTTCCATTATAATATACGTAATTGATTTAATTTAAATAATTTTATGTTTATCATATTATCAGGGATATTAATATTTACAACAAATCAATTAAAGGCATATTTGCAGTTACATCTTTTTAAACATCTAAGATCTGTAAAGTTCAAATTTAAACTCAGAGAGAATTTGCAAATAGTATATATCCGAAATGAAAACAATTCAGGTACATTAAAATTACTTGAGTACCCAGTTGATACATTCATTAATTACATCTTTATTCTAATCACTACTGGATTTTTCTATCCTGGATTCTTTTTAATAATTTCTATACCTCTTTCAATGATAGATGACAGGTTAATATTTATGACCGTAGTTTATGTGGAGTATTTTCCTTACATAGAATTGATTTTTCTTATTCCTATCATTTTTTTATTATCAAAATTCATAATTGATCCTTATTTTATTCTAAGAAGTGATTATATGTGGGAAGTTGTGTTTGATAACAATGTTGTTAGAAGTGATATAGTTGGTATTGAAAAAGGGTTTACAACTTCGACCTCTAATGAATTGGTAATTTTTTCCATTAATGAACATTTAGTCAAAAGTATTATGCGCAAAAATAAAAACAAAGATAATAAATATTCATACAAGAGCTATAGAACCAGTGGATTAAAACAATTAACTGAAAGAAAATTGGATGGATATAAAAAAGTCATCTATTCTAATTTATCCATTCCTGCTGTACTAACGAATGATGGTTCATTAACTCCAATTTTACCTATAGAAATCTGTTATAAAATTCCAAATAATTCTTATTTTTCTAAAATAAAAAAGCTAATGATCTTTTTATCAAATGCTATCCCAAGTATGAAAGGATCGTTTGATTATAAGTTCGAAAATGAATATATTTTAACAAAATTTGATCTTCCTGTACCAACTAGGTTATCTCCAAATGGAACCATAATTAAAACTCCAAATAATGATAGGTTATTATATTCTAAATATCGAAAGGATGAAAAATATATTAGTATGAAAGACAAATTATTACTAAAAGAAACAAATAAGGAAATTACTGAATCCAATATCATTGACAAATGTATAATTTGTTATACTGATATAATGAGTAATGAATACTACATTGAATGCAAAGAATGCAATCGTAGTTTTCATACTGTTGAAATAAATCATTTTAATCAAAAACGGATATTATCCGGTGATAAGGCAATATGCCCTACTTGTAAAGAGAACTGGGTGGAAAATAAATAAGTTATTAAATTTGTTATTAAATAATTTACTTGATTAAGTTCCTCTACAATTTAAAGGAATAGAATTTCATAGGTAAGTAAAACACCTCGAAAATAATTTAGTGACCAAGGCTAACAACCAATGTCATTTAGTTGAAAGTTAATTGATTACGACGTAAAAATTAAAATAAACGTAGTACAATATGTTTTTAATATGAATAATATTTCATCAAGAGTGCCTGAAGATATTAATTTGGAAGTTATACAAAATCAAATAGGTAACATAGAAGAGATTATCCGTCCAGTTGTATCAAACTATATTCCAGTGGGGGCATCTGAATTAAAGGCATATTTTGATGAGGAAGCACCTTCGGGGGACACAACAACTCTCTCTGATATATTGGAAAATAAATGGCTATTGATTCATGAGTTAATTGAGTTGAGTGAATTGAAAAATAGTGGTTTTACAATAACTGCAAGTTTGCTTCGAACTCACTCCTTGGAGGTTGAATATGCACATATTACTGCGACTGAATATGAATTAAAATTTGCTTTCGAGGGAAACGATATTGAATGGATTAATTCTAGATTAGAAAATGTGAAATATTGGAGCAATGATGATCTATTACCTCATGAGCTAAGACTAAGGTGTGATGAATTAATACTGAAATACTCTGAAAGTGGGTGATAAATCGATAGAAAGAGCTGCTAAACTTGTAATTTTTGTGTAGCTATCTAACAATGGGTATGTTTACTTTTCCCACTCTAAACAGTACAAAATCTTTTCCTTCTTCTTTTTTAACTTCTTTGAAAAAATCACAAACCATACAATCTACTAATTTACTTGCAAAAATACCTTGGACTTTATTATCACAAAATGTATTCGCAATGGTCCAGCAACTTCTACCCGCACCACATGTGTCATTCATGGGAATATTTGAGTCTGCTACTGCTGCAGGACAAACGCCGAATTCATCGACTTTTAACCCATTTGGTTCTCTCCCACACTTTTTAAATTCCCAGCAAGTAAGCTTTGCTGATTCACTCATAAGAAAATAGTATCACCCATCAAATAAAAATATTTGGTAAATATAAAAAATATAGTAAAATATCATGTCAAATTCTGACCTATTGAATAATTAATTGTTTTAACAATTGCATATTTGGAACTCAGATGCCAAATATGATTAGATCCAAGTATTTTCAATAATATTGGTAAAATTATACTTGTTTTCTGAAAACATTTACATTGATATAGTTTAGCTTATAATTAGAAGTGATAATAAATGAAATCAGGTGAACATCCTACTTCTTTAGGTTTGAAACTCTATGAATTACTAATTGTTGCATTTTATGCGGTGATTTATGTGTATCTTAGATTCTTCACAACAACAGAACCACTAATTCTGTCAATCATGGGGTTTATACTTGCTTTATGGGCAATATTAAAACCAACTGAATGGGCTGTAGAAGGGTTAAGTATGTTGGCGGAAAAACTCGGCATAGGTACTTATGCAGCTGGTAATTTAGGTGGTTTGATGGCAAATTTACCTGAATTAATTCTTGCAATATTACTAATTCTAAAAGGAGAGGCAGAAGTAGCTATTTTAACGGTTCTTGTTGTAGCTGGAGCAAATACTTTGTTATTTGGGGTCATTACTGTAAGATCATCAATTAAGGCTGGAGGTGAGGTAAAGGTTCCGGTTACTACATTACGCTATGAATCAGAGTTAATGATGGTAGTTTTTGTTACATCAATGTTTTTATTCGTTTATAATTCTGCAGAGGTTATTTTAAATCCTGCAAAGTTAGATCATGGGTTGCGTATTCCTATTCTTTTCAGTGTTGGTACTGTTTTGATATATTTAGCCTTTATTACATTTATTATTAAAGATAAATCTATAAATCCAGTTCATACTGAAGAAGACAAAGAAAAAATTAGAAACGACCCTGGAATGAAATGGTCTAATATAATAAAATTTCTAATTTTTGGCACAGTTGGCATTATTCTGGCTGGAGAATTACTCGCTTTTGGGGCTGAATTATTGATAGAGGAGGCTACTCATACTGGTGTAGGTATGGGTGAACCCCATATTGCTTTAATCGTTGGTTTTTTGGGTTCTCTTCCTGAATGGGCTGTTGCATTCAAAGCAGGTGATGATATCGAGCTAGTTTTTGGTTCTGTATTATCTTCTATCTCTGCAACGTTACTCTTTATGATTGGACTTGTAAGCATATTTCTTACTATAATCGGAACTCAATTTACACTTGATCCCTTTGCTATTGTACAAATGGTATTATCTGGCTGTATACTCCTATTTGTGAATTTATTAATGAAAGATGATCTAAAACTTGATGCTTTCGAAGGTATTTGTATTATAATAATCCAAATCATTGGTTTTGATGTTTTAATATCAGTTTAGGATCCTAATATCGATAATTGGGTTTAGTAGTCAATTACAAAACGTTATAATAATATTCTTTGAAAAGAAGAATCAATTTTCTATTTTGTTAGTAAAATTAGCTGACTTCAATTTGATGATGTTTTTTGTTAATTTCAATCCTATGACTAGGTTTTACTGCATTGTTACGATCCCAGTAATTGCTGGGCAGATATACAATTCAGTTGTGTTTCAATCCTATGACTAGGTTTTACTGCATTGTTACTAGGTCTAAATACTTTCTGATAACGTATCGCTGAAATAGGTTTCAATCCTATGACTAGGTTTTACAGCATTGTTACAACATTTCACCGTACCCATTTGAGCTAACTAAAGTAAACGTTTCAATCCTATGACTAGGTTTTACAGCATTGTTACTTTTATATTCCTCCTGGAATTTCTTTTTTGTTGGTTTTTGTTTCAATCCTATGACTAGGTTTTACAGCATTGTTACTACATCAAATATGATTGGCAAACGGTTTATGCAATATCAGTTTCAATCCTATGACTAGGTTTTACAGCATTGTTACTAACAATAGGCGTTTTGAAGTACATTTCAAGGAGATTGCGAAAGTTTCAATCCTATGACTAGGTTTTACAGCATTGTTACAAATAGATTGGTACTGGTATGCTTCGCTTAACATTCTCGTTTCAATCCTATGACTAGGTTTTACAGCATTGTTACTAATGAAAAGTTCCATGTTAAAGACAACATGGGAACAGAGTTTCAATCCTATGACTAGGTTTTACAGCATTGTTACTCAGATAAAAAAACAGATATAATTGATTTAGATAATTTGTTTCAATCCTATGACTAGGTTTTACAGCATTGTTACTAGCTAAAAGAAGCAAATTCATTACTGATAAAGATGCTGATGTTTCAATCCTATGACTAGGTTTTACAGCATTGTTACTAAAATCTGATAAACAATGTATTAATTATCAATAATATGTTTCAATCCTATGACTAGGTTTTACAGCATTGTTACAATCAGAATTAGAGAATATTGTATCCCTAACTTGATAGTTTCAATCCTATGACTAGGTTTTACAGCATTGTTACGGAGACTTAACGACCCTTCATTTTTCAAATCATCAAAGTTTCAATCCTATGACTAGGTTTTACAGCATTGTTACGTGATGAAAGAAAACGTGCCCACATGGGCAACAACAGTTTCAATCCTATGACTAGGTTTTACAGCATTGTTACGGTTAAGTCGTTACTTAACGGTACTTTGTACCAATAGTTTCAATCCTATGACTAGGTTTTACAGCATTGTTACACACCACACGATGTGGTGTTAACGATAAACGGCACATGTGTTTCAATCCTATGACTAGGTTTTACAGCATTGTTACATTAAAAAAGGCTACTGAGGAAAAAAATAATACTTTGGTTTCAATCCTATGACTAGGTTTTACAGCATTGTTACTGGTTACGATGGACAATCAGAGTGGATTTTGACAAGGAGTTTCAATCCTATGACTAGGTTTTACAGCATTGTTACCGTTATCTTTTTTCCATCTTCAGACCTCCAAACATGGTTATAAAATTTCGAAGTGGCGGTGGAAGCGACTTGGCAAATGCCTTTCTCGAAACTGAAATCATCAAATATTCGAAAAGAATTTTCACCACCTTCATTACACCTCTATTCCTGAAAATAACTTTGAATAAAAGGTTTCTATCACTTCGGACATCGGTTCATGATTAAAATCATGATAAAAACATTTAATCAAATGAATTTTCTTACTTAGTTTGGGAAATTCTTTCTTATATATAAATAGTTGAATTATAAATATATTGTCTAATATATTAAATAAAATATTATCTAAATTAGAAGAAAATCTACATCTAGAAAAACCATACCTTACAAATAAATTGTTGAGAATTGAGGTATGTAAATTCAATTTAATCAACTCTGTACTTTGCAATTGGTAGTCACTCACTGTAATCAATCTGTTGAGGTTAGTATCTATAATTTATTGAATTCATTGACACTTATAAATATTGTTTATTTTGTATGAAATCTTTATAATTGTGTATTACGAACTGTGAGACTAATATATTTAATCTATTGTTTTCATAATATAAATGGTTGAATAAAAATTACTAATTTTTGTTCATCCATAATAACAAAAATTGTTGAACTCTCATAGATTAAGGAAAACTCTATTCTATTTTATGAATTGAATTCATCGCGAATTAATCCATAATATAGTCTGTTATCTAAAGTGCCATCTGGTAACTTAGTCCTCATTCTGATTTCTGCTTCTCTTTTAAAACCGCATTTTTCGGCTAACTTCCAACTCCGTTCATTAATTAAATCAGTATGTATCTCTATTTTTTTAGCCTTTAACTCGTTAAAAATAAAATTACAACTAAGGTTAATTGCATCTTTAACAAACCCTTTTCCCTGGAATTTTTTACTAATAAAGTACCCTATTTCAAATATTCTGATTTCCCAATTAATTGGTTCTATCCAAATTTGCCCAATCATGATCATTTGTGTTTTATGGTATATTGAGAGTACAAATCTGTCTCTTGCAATCCAATCAATCATTCTTTTACGAATAAATACCTCTGCATCTTCTATGCTTTTTAGCTCTTTAATTTCTTCTACAGTTCTTTGTAAGTGTTCTTTGTTCTCCATTAATAAGTTATAGTATTTTCCACCGTCTCCATTTTGATATGGTTTTAAAATTATATTGGGTGTTTCAAATTTATTGGAAATATCTAATAATATTTTATTCATAGTTTCAATATAAGGTTGGAATTAATAATGTTATTAAAAGGGTAAAAATCCAATTACTAAGTTTGATATAGAAATTTTCTAGGATACAGATAACTGATTTATTGATTGTAATTTGTATTGCCAGTCTAAATTATTTATTAGCTAAATTCTTATTAGAACTCTATATAAGACTATATTTTTCGTTTAAAGTATTTAGTTTTATGCACTATTCTTCTTTAAAATCAAGCGAAACTGAATTTATACAATATCTTAATCCTGTTGGTTGATCGGGTGCGTCATCAAATACATGGCCCAAATGTCCGTCGCAATTAGAACAAGTAATTTCAGTTCTTACCATTCCGTGTGTACGATCTGATGTTTCAGTTACATTTTCTGATTTTATCGGTTCAAAAAATGATGGCCATCCACAACCTGAATCAAATTTAGTGGAGGATTTAAATAATTCTTTTCCACATCCCTTGCAAATATAAATTCCTGATTTTTTGTTGTTCAAGAATTTTCCTGTCCAAGGTCTTTCGGTTCCCTTTAACCGTAGAATCTGAAATTCTTCTTGAGATAGTTTTTTTATCCAATCTTCTTCAGTCATTTGTTTCGGGTCATCCATATTTTAATAATAACTTGGTTGGATATAAATCTTCAATATGGATAATATAGTTCAGATCAATAACTCCCAAGATGGTCCACAATGTATTTCTTAGATGAAATACACTTTCTCGCCAAATGTAAACCACTAAATTGTCCATATTTGATAAATTATATTTACAGGTGCTTTATTCTTCATTAGACAATTTAGCATAAAACAAATTTATTTCAATGGTATTGTTTAAATAAATTTGATTTTATATAAAAT
>JAOUKW010000426.1 GCA_029882335.1 Candidatus Heimdallarchaeota archaeon
GGATATAGAATTAATAGCAGAAAATAAGTTAATTAAATTATCTGAAGCATCAGTTGTTTCAAATCCAATCGGCTTTTTACAGGAATTTACCCAAAAACATGGAATACCTTTACCAAATTATGATTTGATATCAACGGGTGGAACTTCACACCGTCCCATATTTGGAATTTGTGCCAAATTAAAGTTTGACTCAAAAATTATTGAAGCTAATGGAGAGGGTAAAACAAAACAATTTGCGAGAGCTAAAGCTGCAACAAATATTATTAAAGAGTTAAAACGAAATAATTACCTTTAATAACAAGTTTTATCAAGTTTGTTTGAGTATTTTATATAGTGAGTAAACTCAGTATAGATACTAAAGAATTAGAAGCACTATCAGCAGTATTACTCAATATAGATAAGCCTAATTACCAAAAATGGGTATTGTCTAAATCTCAAACAAAAACGTACCAAGGAAAAATTACTTCTCTTGATCTTTCTTGGTTGGGTATTAAATATCTACCAGAATTCTGTTTTGAACCACTAACAAATCTAGTAAAAATTCGATTAGATAATAATCCAAATTGTACATTCAGTGAAAATGCCTTTGGTGGTTGTATATCATTAAAAGAGATTCAGATGCAATATTGTGCGTTTAAAGAGTTACCTTCTCATGCAATTCCTAGGAATCAAATCATACATTCTTTGGATATATCGCATAATCCACTACATACAAACTGGAATCAAAGAAAGAATCCCATACATATACAACAATTAAATTTAACGAATACTGGCTTTGATGACGATTATGATAAGTTCTCAAATATTATTGGAATTGAGCAGTTGATACTCAATAATAACAGAATAACTAATTTACAACCTTATTTCTTTAGTGATCTATCCAGTTTGAAAATTCTTTATCTGAATCAAAATCATATATACAAACTTAGCAAGGATATATTTAATGGTTTAATTAATTTACGAGAGCTCTATCTTGATAATAATGAAATTGAAATTATTCAACCAGACTCGTTTAATTCATTATCACATTTAGATAAATTATCAATGTATAACAATAAAATCACCTCTCTCCGAAATATCTTTTTCAAACTCCAGTCACTACGAATATTAAACCTAGAATTAAACCTTGTAAGTTCACTTCACCATGATTCTTTTCAGAATAATAAAAATCTACAAACTATTAATTTAAAGTTAAATCAAATTACAGATATTGAAAAAGGTACATTCAATCAATTATCACAAGATGTTTTACTTTACTTCCAAGAAAATCCCATTGATATTAATTCTGCATTGCGTTTACCATCAAATACTCTTTTCAATTATCTTCCTCTAATAAAGAAAATTGAGCCAAAAGATCTACATGAGTTAATAAAACAAAACTATCAAAATGAAATGTTTGTCAATCAAGCCATTAGCTCAGACCTTCTACTACCTAAAACAATAGCGTTTCTTAGATTAATAGGATTCATTGCTTTGGATCATTGATTTAATAGGGAATGTAAATCAAGTATTTTCATATTTTTGTGAATTTCAATTTTTTCACTAATCTCATTATCATCAGACATCAAGGTAAGTAATACGCGATTTTCATCTATTTTCTGAAAACCACCTAGTTTTTTCTTTTTTTTCTGGAGATTATGGAAAATTACTTGAATGATATCATCCCAATTATTATTTATCATTAACCATAATATCATCTTCTTCTTTATAAATAAATATAATATCTAGATAATATTCTTCAATTATCAATTTAAATTTCAAAAGAACGTAATGATACATTTTTTGGATATATTTTGTTTGGATTTATTCAAATTTCGATAATGTAATATACAGATGAGATAAAAAACATGTATCGAGGATTGGTTTTAAACATGAGTGAAAATGAAATTCTTGGAGAATTAATGGATGTTTTTCCAAATATAGGTGCAAGAGTACCCTATGTAGAGATAAAATTTAAAATTGCAGGAAAATTTGGGATTGATAAAGTAGATCCATTTCTTGAAAAATTAGAAAATATGGGGATATTGAGCAAATATGACTTCAATAATATGCTTTTCTATAAATCATTAAAAGACATTCCAATCTCACTTGGTAATGCAGCAGTAGCATCCGGTGGTTCTCCAGATCAATTGAAAGAACTTACAAATATAATTATAGAAATTGGCAAAAAATTGAATGATGATTCAATTAATAGTTTAATCAACGAATATGTAGCGAAACATAATTCCTGAATGAGTACAGCGATGTTTTATTTATAGTTATGATTTTTTAACGCGAAGGTAAAAATTTTTATATACCTTGCCATCATAATTATATTCTGCAAATCAATAACAAATGATATAGTATTATGTCAAAAAATATTGATATAATTTTGTATTATTATCACATTGGTGCTAAAGGAGGTTAATTATGAGTAATACCAATGAAAATGTTGATATTATCCATTCACAAAATATTGATTCTAATGGACAAAACTTTGATTCTATTGAAATTTTGGAAAACCTACAAAGAATAGCCAATATGGGGCACTGGATGTGGGATATATATGAGGATAAAATAGTAATCTCTGAGGAAACTCGTATAATTTTAGAATTAGATAACAAAGAAGAATTTATCTCGCTTGAAAATTTTAGGATGTTACTGTATGGCACGGATTTCAATGAATTTCCAGATGTTCTACAAAAAATCCGTGAAACAGGTAATCTAAATCCAAGAGATTTTGTTATCCAACTAAGAAATGGTAGATTTAAAGATGTTAGATTGTTTGGTGAGTTTGAAAAATTAAATTCTAATAGGATATTCGGAATTATTCAAGATATTACTTTAATAAAAGAGAAAGAAAGGGCATTGAAAAAAAACCTCCTATATCAAGAAATACTCTTAGATATTACTAATAAATCTTTATTCAATATTGAATTAAAACAGCTAATGGATAGAATTACTAAAAGAACAGCAAATGCCTTTAACGCAGAAATATGTTCGATTTTAGAATACAATCCAAAAGAAGATTTATTTCATCAAATTAGTAGATTCAAAACATATCAAAATAAAAATATAGATGACATGCTAAATAAAGATAAATTCAACGTCATAAAACAAGTATTCCTAAAAGATCATGTAAATTTTCTAGAAAATACAATTGATGAAGAATTTGGATCCGTAGATCATAATTTAAAAGTATCCAAAATTACAGGTTGTTTGTCGAGTGTAATTAAGGTAGATAATAAAAAATGGGGATTAATCGGTTGTCAAATATCAACAAATACAACATTTGATTCAGATGATAAAAAATTTCTACAAACTATAGCAAACATTATTGGATCATTTGTAGAGAAAACACAGAATCTAGATAAAATTCAATCAAATCAATATTTTTACCAATCATTATTAGATCAAGCAGGAGATGGAATTTTAATTTTAGATGAAAACAATAAAATTGTTGATTGTAATCAAAAATTAATTAAATTACTTCATTATCATAAATTAGAATTACTGGGACGATATCCAGACTTTTTAGTAAATGAAGCTGAATCTAAATTAATGTTTAATCAATTAAGACAAAAAGGTATATTAATTCAT
>JAOUKW010000427.1 GCA_029882335.1 Candidatus Heimdallarchaeota archaeon
TATCATGTTCTGGTCTTCTAAAAACATGATATGAAAGACAGAGTGCATCAAATAATTTCTGATAGATTTCCATGGATTCTTCCACTTGTTTTGCAGCGTCTTCGAAAGAAGCATGTGCGGTATGACCCTCTGACCAGAGAAATTCTCTATCTCTAAGTAAGGGTCTTGTTTCCTTGGTATCCCATCTGATAATGTTACACCATTGATTGAATTTGAGAGGTAGATCTGCATGTGAATGTATCCATTGTGAATACATATAGTATATGATGGTTTCTGATGTGGGTCTCAATGCAAATCTTTCTTTCAGTGGTGTATTTCCTACATGTGTCACCCAGGCTACTTCTATACTAAAGTTAAAGTGTTCTTCTTCTCTGGCAAGAAATTCCTCAGGAATGAATAGAGGGAAATATGCATTTTTGTGACCTGTTGCCTTGAATTCACGATCAATAAATGTTTTAATTCCCTCCCAAATCTCATATCCATTGGGCAATAATACATTTGCTCCTTTGGTTGGTGTACGATTATCTACGATATTTCCTCTTAATAAAATTTCAGAATACCATTTTGAAAAATCAGATCTTGGATTATCTAAAGGCATAATTAACACTCCTTAAAAAATAATAAAATCGAATAATCTGATGAATGTATTTTCTTCAAAGAAATACTTACCTTATAGGCGTTGAGGAAAGCATTCACCTAATACCATTATTCTCTCATTACCTTTCAGAAAGTATTACTTAAAGAAATTGATATTTCTCAACTGAATTTGTCAATTAAAATCCCATTACCTTCTTTATGAAGGCAAGGTTTATTGCTTCATCTTCGACAATTTTCGATGTTGGTTTGCCATAACCATGACCTGCTTTGGTTTCTATTCGCATTAATATTGGATTATTTCCTTTATTTGCGTGTTGCAGTGCTGCAGCAAATTTTTTAGAATGCATTGGGACGACTCGATCATCTCCTTCTGCGGCAGTGATCAATGTAGCTGGATAATTTGCCGGTATTGCATTATGATAAGGAGAAAATTTACTTAGAAAGTCGAAATGATCCGAATTTTCTTTTGCATTGCCATATTCTCCAGTCCAGTATCGTCCTGCGTCTTGTTGAAATGGGTACCTAAGCATATCGAGCACTCCGACCTGTGGTATGGCAACTCCAAATAGATCTGGTCGTTGGACTAGACAAGCACCAACAAGTAATCCACCGTTACTTCGACCATTAATCGCGATTTTTTGACTACTGGTGTAATTATTCGCGATTAACCATTCTGCTGCAGCAATAAAATCATCAAATACATTTTGTTTATTACCAAGTAATGCACCTTCGTGCCATTTTTTACCAAATTCACCTCCACCTCGAATATTTGTTCTTACATAAATTCCAGATGTTTTAATCCAGGTAAGTATTGTCGATGAAAATTGAGGTAAAACGGATACATTGTAACCACCATAACCATACAATATTGTTGGATTACTTCCATCCATTGCTATTCCTTTTTTATGAATAATATACATAGGTACCATTGTACCATCCTTTGACTGGTAATATTCTTGTCTGAATTCATAGTTATCATGATCTGTTTCTAGATCTGGTGATAGAAATACTTGCAAGTGATGTGAAACTAGATTATAATGATAAATAGTAACTGGAAAGAGAAATGAATTGAAACCAAAGAATATTTCTTTATCTTCAACTTGACCAAAAAAAGGATTACCATAGCGTTCATGGCTGGCGAATGATCCAATAGTAGGAAGTTTGATATCAATAATAAATTTACCCTCCAAAGAATATAGTTTCATTATTTGTCTGACATTTTCTTCAACGACGACAACCAGTTGCTTATTTGCGATAAATACTGATTTGATAACACTATCTAACTGAGGAATAATATCCACCCAGTTTGATTTATCAGAGGATTTTGATAGATCTTCCACAGAAATTTTAATTATCTTATTTCTAGGTGATTGCCAAGAAGTGAGGATGTATAACGTATCATCAACACAATTTATCACATTATAATTCGCCCCATCTAATGAATTTACTACAGGATGAAATGGTGTATTTAATTCCAAGTTTTTTATATAAAGCATATTTTCGGGTAGTGTAGACTCTGAAACTTCTATAAATAAATATTTTCCATCATAACTTAATTTAGGATTTACACCTTGTATTTTTGATTCAGGTTCAAAAATTAACTCATCATCATCTTGTGAAGAGAATAATTTATGAAAATATAATTTTTCATATTTTCTTTTATCTTCATTTGATACTTTAGTTTGATCGGGAAATTTTCCGTAGTAAATACCTGAATCATCCTTTGTCCAAACTGCAGTTCCGAGTGTCAACCAAATTAATTCGTCAGTAATAATTTTTGTTTCTAAATCGATTATTATAATTTTCTGCCAGTCAGAACCATCTACGCTTATTGTTGCAGCAAGATATTTTCCATTATGGCTAAATGATTTATGAATCACGGATGTGGTTTTATCTTCACTTAATTCATTGGGATCAAAAATTACTCTTTCTTCACCTTCTATTGTCTCACGTACGAATATAAGTGGTTGAGGATTTGTTCCATCATTTTTTTCATAAAAGTAAGTATTACCCCGTTTTATTGGAGTACCAAATCTTGCATAGTTTAGACTTTCTTCTAGTTGAACTTTATAGAATTCCAATTCTGGTCCTGTGAGAAATGAATCAACTAGTTGATTATTTTGCTCAACAAACTCCTTAGTTCTAGGATCATTAGGATCTTCCATATATCTATAGGGGTCATGAATAATATTTTGATGATAATCATCAGTGTGATCTACTCTTTCTGGAATAGGATAAGTAATTTTCATATGTTACATTCTATCTTATAGTAATAAAGGAATTTGATAAATATCTTTGCCCATCTCATTTAATTTATAAAAGATTAGTAACTGCAAAATAATATGAGTATTCGTGTAGATGCAGAGGCTCTAGAACAGAAATTAATTGAAATCAGAAGAAAAATTCATGAGAATCCAGAGTTAGGCTTCCAGGAGTTTGAGACTGCAAGATTGATTACAACTAGATTGGATGAATTGGGAATTCCATACAAAAAGGAAATTGCAAAAACCGGAATTGTTGCAACAATCAAGGGAGAGAAGGGAGAAGGTAAGACTTTATTGATCCGTGCAGACATGGATGCACTACCATTACTAGAGGAAACAACGTTGGGATTTAAATCGAAAAATGAAGGTGTTTTCCATGCTTGTGGGCACGATTCTCATGTTTCCTGTTTGTTAGGTACTGCAGAATTATTACAATCAAAAAGAGATCAATTTAAAGGTACTGTTTTATTGATTTTTCAACCGGCAGAGGAAGGTAGTAAGGAATATGATCCAACAGGAAAAATTTCGGGTGGTGCTTTACCCATGATTCTCGAAGCACCAGAGATATTTGGTACATTTGAAAATCCAAAATGTGATGGTGTACTCGCTCTTCATGTAGCTGCTGGTCCCGAGGTGAATTATCAAATTGGTACAATTGGTGTAAAAGATGGTCCTTTTACAGGGTCTGCAGATGAGCTGTATATTGA
>JAOUKW010000065.1 GCA_029882335.1 Candidatus Heimdallarchaeota archaeon
GTGGATACTGATGATGATGGATTATTTGATGGTGATGAAGTTCGTGGTTTAAATTACACACAAAATGGAATCATCTATACCATATATACAGATCCATTGAAATGGGATACTGACGATGATTCAATTACATGGCCAGATCAATATGGAGAAATGAGTCAACCATTAAGTGATGGTGATGAATGGGCATTAGGTACAGATCCAACCCGAAGAGACACTGATTTAGATGGAATTCAAGATGGTTGGGAATTATGGTTAGGTCGAGGATTAATACCCGGTATGGACGCTATACCACTTGATCCTTTATCCAATGATACAGATGGTGATTTATTGATAGATGGTAAAGAATTAGTTATTGCGAACATGACTACACTCTTGAATCCATACATCGGTTATTATCTGTATTCTCCTTTTAATACTTCCGCCGTTAATGCAGATAGTGATGGAGATTTCATAGATGATAGAATGGAATTAGAGGTATATGCAACAAATCCTTCATCAATAGATTCCGACAATGATACGCTTTCAGATTATGATGAACTAGAGATTTATCATACAAATCCCATTAAAAATGATACTGATGGAGATGGATTAACAGATTATGAAGAATTAAATGGTTTTAATTATCCAAATGATAGTAGTTCAAGTGAATTAATTACAACAGATCCAAATAATTCCGATTCTGATGGTGATCTACTTCCTGATGGTGCAGAAGTATTTCTTTATAATATGGATCCACGTAATCCTGATATGAATAGCAATGAAATCTTGGATGGTATGGATATTGATTCTGATAATGATGGTTTATATGATGGTGAAGAATACTATATCTACGGTACAATTGAATCATCAGAGGGAGGTGGTCCTTTTGAACCAGACAGTGATCGAGATGGATTATTTGATGGAATGGAAGTCTATGAACTTCGAACTGATCCCGCAGATTGGGATACAGATGATGACACCTATTCAGATACCTTAGAGTATCTTTGTGGTGCAAATCCATTGGATAATACAACTACTTCTTCAGAGATGAATGCATGTTTTGCTGAATTGGAGAGAATAGTAATTTTATCACCAGTATCCAAAACATATTCAACTAATGCAATACCGGTAATTGCATTTGATTCTACTTCAGAGGTAAATACCATGACTTATCGCTTCTCTTTAACAGATACTCAGGAATGGAGTGAAAGACATCCAATGTATGAAGAGGTTGATCAACCAGGATATTGGAAAGGTGCTTATCTCTCTTTACCATTGCAAAATGGTACATACGAATTAGAAGTAACAGCAATAAAAAATGATGGTAGCACGGTCATCAGAGTAGTAGAGTTTACTCTTGATCTAAATGTTGATCGTTTGGATATTATAAGTCCAGAATCAAAAGATTATTTCTTTGCAATCAATCCAAAGCTACCTATCGAAGTACAAGCAGGTTTAATTTATAATGGTGTTTGGTTCAGAATGAAATTCTCTAATGGAACTCTATTAAGTGGAAATCATACACTTGAATATGATACTGCAATGAATTCACATTATCTTGCAGAATATGAATTCCCGAATATACAGGGTAAAGTAAATTACACAATTGAAGTATTTGCTTCAAAAACAAATGGTGAAGTTGTTGTAACTTCAGTTAACTTTTCTATACGAATTCCAACTACAGTACAAACAGTTGCTGCAGTTGTTGGAACTGTTGCAGTTACCGCTGGTGCTGTTGCTGCTCAACGAGCTGGTAAGTTTAAGAATCCATTCAGGAAATCATCTACTGATACTTCAACTGGTTCAGATAGCACCGGAGATACTGGTAATTCAGCTTCTCAAGATCAAGGAGGAGATTAATATGAAAAATACTAAAATTTTTACAAATTTAATTATTACGATATTTATTTGTAGTATATTTGGAGCAATTCCAAGTGTTATTGCAATAGAATCAGATATTTTTGAATCACACGATAATGCAAATGGAATTAATGATAATTCACAGAACAGTAATCCAAACGCAGGATATCCAAATAATCAGAATATGGGTGATTTCTTAAATGACAATCAAAATGAGTACAATGTAAAATGGGATCCTTGGTTAACAAAAGCAGCAATACATGCTGTTGCCACAACTGATGATGGATCTATGATGGCTCTTGCTGGAGGATATTTATATGATGATGAAATACATATTTATAAATGGAACACAATCGAAGATGTGTATGATTTAGTTTGGGAAGTTGGTGGTGGTGTTTTTCAATCCGATGTTATGACATTAGACTTTGCAGATACCGATCACAATAGCTTGCTTGAACTCATTGCGGGTGGTGAAGACGGAGTAATATACATTTTTGAACAAAATCATCTTTACGATCCAATAACCAATATGGAAAATAGATTTGATTTGGTTTGGCAATCAAACCGACTTGGTAGAATATTTGATTTAGCAATAGATGACACTGATGGAGATGCACGAGACGATATAATTGTTGCAACCGGAGATACAATAAGATGGTTTGAATATACCGAACATAGTGGTTATCCATTCCAACAAGAACATTGGATAGAGTTTACTGAAGTATTTAACCTACCAGTTGAAGATTACATATACTCTGTAGAAGTTACTGATATCAATACTAACGGATTAAAAGATATAATTGTAGGATTAAAATCGGGTAAGATAATTGTTGTAGAAAACAATGGAACTACAATAATGGTTGAAGGTGTACCTTTTCCAATTACTCAGGATAATAGTTATCAGCAAATTTGGGACACTGGAGATCGGTTTAAACGTCCAATATCAGATATGTCTGTCGGTGATTTAGATGGTGATGGTGAAAATGAAGTTTTAATAGCTGCTCAAGGGCAAGGTGTCTATGTATTAGATAAAAGGAACAACAATCTACACACATATAGAATCCAAAGATCATTGGAAACATGGGAAAGCAACCCAAGTGACTTTTACAGATTAGATAATCTATTAGATAAAATGATTAATTCTTCATCATTTCTGCATAATAATGTATATACATCATTTAATGGTGATTTAGAACCTTTGGCTAATCCCGGAGCTCATTCAATAAATCCTTACAATACGTATTCGCGTACTCGCGATAGTAGTTATACAGTATTTGATTCTAGACTAAATAGAGCATGGGCAATATATGATTTTGGTGCTGATGAAGAAGTTGCAGGAAATGGACCTACAAACTTATGGGATCTTAGAATTGATACCAGTAGTTCAACTGATAAAACACAGTTGAATATATCTATCTCTCAAGATAACTTCAACTATTATTATATTGCTACTAATAAACTTACAAATGGTACCTCTTCGTCTAGTTATTTTGTAGATATAGATCATATACTCAATGAATTTGGTATTGATTTTATCAGATATATCAAAGTAGAAGTAATGAGTGGTATGTTTGAATTAGATCGAATATATGGTAGAACTATATACAAACCATTAAACAATGCACAATCTACAGAAATTGGACAATTAAGATTCAAAAATGAACTTTCACCAAGAACTGTTGGATTTATTGGTACTATAGATGGGGTAATTCTTGGTATAATATGGAATTCAACATTAAATGGTGGAACATATCAAATTAAGTGGGATAGTTGGCAAGATGAAAGATGGAAATTAGAAAAGAATATCTTCGATTTAGAGATAATGAACAAAGTCGGTAGATTTCCAGCATTTATTCGACATAATTCTCAATCATTTGAATTAAACTTAGATGCAGGTATTCCTGGTTCTGCAGGCGGTGGTGATATTCTATCCTATTCAGCAGGTAATTTCTATAATTATCTGTATGAAAACAATATGGAATATATTATTTCCTCAACCACAGGAAACTTATTATTATATCGTCAAAGTTCAACATTTTCTGCTCCAGTATATGATGCATCATTAACTGCATCTGTGTTGAATCAAGTACAAACATATATTAATACACGAAAAGCAGCTAATATCAGATACTTTACAACATCATTAATTGCAAATGATGTGAATTTAATTGATATAGCAAGTGCAACAAATAATATTCTTCCCCGTACCAATGCTTATTGGTTAGTTGTGGGTGAATGGAATGGAACTACTGCCAATTTAGGTATTGACACTTATTCTGCTGCAAGTGGAGAGATTGATTTTACACTTTGGTATATTGATAGTAATACAAATGGTAAATTTGTACGATACAATAAACAAGGCGTTGGGCTGACTATCAGTGACCTTGAGTTAACAGGTCAACTTTGGGGTGTTCTACGACAGTCTACATGGATGCCTAAAATGGCTGGTGCTGATTTTATCGGTGATTCCAATAATGATTTAATTCTTACCAATGGTAAAATTCACCTCCTAGAAACTATCTATTCACGTAATATTACCACAGGTGATTTAATTACACCTGCTTATTCAGGTAGCAATAACTCATATGAAATAATGAACTACATGTATAAGGGTAATTATTTCCAAGATATTAACGATAATGCAAAAGGTAGAGTTTGGTCGAATGCAAATCCTGTTGATTTTGATGGAGATGGCGATTTTGATCTTGTACTAGGTTTTGCTAGATATCAAACTGCATTTTTTGGTTTTGATAAGATTTCCTATGGTGTAACTTACTGGGAAAATATAGGAACTAGAGATGATCCAGTATGGGTAGAAAAATCAAAAGCGATCAATAATAATGATCCAGACTCGAATTTCAGAGTTAATAGATATACAGATCCAATTTTATTATGGGAAAACTATGATTTTGGTGAAGCTGGCTTTGATCCTATATTCGGATATCATCCAATTTATCAAACAGAACAACCATCAAAATTAATTATGTTTAAGGTATTATCAGATACAAATATTTTCAAAGGTAGATTAACCAGCTTTATTGCATCATACGATCAACCACTATCATTCATGGTGGCAACATATCCAGAAGTCAAGAGAGTTGATATTAATCTACTTTATTCTAATAGCCTGTATAGTGGTATTAACTTTGGATTTCATATTTTCGATACATGGGATAATGAAGAAGAATTGGAGGATTGGACACTATCTATGTCCAGTGCTGATTTAGATCAAGATGGTAAAAATGAATTAATTGTTGGTGATTTCAATAACAATATGTTTGTTTTTGAACATTTAACCAATAATACATTTAAACGAGCATTCAAGAGTTTTGATGTAAATCGTACTATTCTAACTGATGAATCACCATATTCGCACGAATTATTTGACGGTATTAGTGGTACATTTTATAGAACATTATTTGATCACGTACAATATCTAATAGCAGGAATGGATCTAAATAATAATGGACGACTTGAATTTATTGGAGCAACAGATAGTATGCTATTTGTATTTGAATCAACTCTAACTCCTGCTGGATATATTCATGATGACACCTATGAACTGATATCTATAATAGATCTCTATACTATACCTCAACTAAGCAGACTATCCATGGATCAAATAATAGTTTCTGCATTGAGTTGGGGAGATGATATTACTGCAGATGGCAGAAATGAATTAATAATTAGTACAGGTTCAGCACTGCTAATTTTTGAAATTACTGCATTAACTTCAAGTGAGCCTTCATCTTATATCATGGAAGAGATTTTCTATGGTGAAACATACAACCAGCTAGGTAAGTACAGTTTACCAGGGAATTACATAATGAATCCAAATCATCAAATTAATGCTATACTTGTAGAAGATTTGGATAATGATGGTAAATTAGATCTAACCATAGGTGGTGTAGATAATTCGTATCCTCAAGAAATTGCAAATGGTTTCACATTTATTCTTGAATGGGAAGGTAATTCATTCTTCACCATGTTAGATACATCTAATTTTGAATTATCAACAAGATTTAGTACTGTTCATGATTTATCAGTTGATAATGCCGATTATGATAATAAAAAAGAATTATTAATCGCTCACGATAGAGGAATTGATATTTATGAATTCATAGGTGATAACGAAATCATCTTTCAAGAATCAATTACATCTGACCCAAGTCATAACATGCAATCAAGAAATTATTGGACATCTCAAGATTCTGCTTTCTTACTGGGTGAAAATGATGTAATTACTTTGTCTAGTGGTTATTTATTGATGGTATTTAGTGATTATATGGGTACTGTTTGTCCAGGAGTTATTCCTTGTTACCCCGATATCAAACTTAGATATGTAATGTCAATCGATAATGGAATATCTTGGACTATACCTGCAAATCTAACTATTGCACCGATTACACCAACTCCTGATGGATTATTTATGGGATATGAATCAATTGATCTCTACTATGCAGCAGATGTTGGTTCTGTTTATCTTACCTATGTGAAACGATATCGTGAAACATCTTTGAGTTATGATAAATTATATATTATCAGTATCAATCAATTATCATTAGGGGGGTCAAATCAAGAATACTTAATTGATTATGATAGTGTACCTAAAGGATCAGATATTAGTTCATCACCTAGGTTCTTAATAAATCAAGGTAAATCTAGATTAATGTTAACTTACTATAAGCACTCAACAGATATCTTATACTTCACAAATACCGCATTTAGTTCCACCACACAAGTTCTGATGTTTGGTCAAGTTCGATGGGTTTTTGGATATGGTTACTATAAAGCACCTTATGCGAATGGCAGTCGTGTGTTAGAACATTATGATATTCATAGTTTAGACGCAACAAAACTAAACAATCCTGAAAATCCAGTAAATATATTTGATTTAGGAATTATTTTTTCAGGTAACTTATATGCAGAAGAATTATCAATGGATAAGGATTTATTCTACACGTACCTTAAATTTAATCTATCATCATTTACCATACTGAGTCATTACTCACCTATTAGGACATTTTCATCAGGAATGAGTAGTTTTAATCCAAGTATTATCCAAGAAACAAAATCTAATAATCTAATAGTTACTTTTGATCAACAAACACTAAGTGCTTTTGGAGGATTATATTCGATATGGTCAAATGATTATGGTTTAACTTGGAATGGACCCTATGACATGAGTCATCCATATGGAAGGGATGATCCAGCAATGAGACCGTATGTATCCCAATCAGGTAATTCATATCGAATAGGAACAGAACTAGGTCAAGATTTCATAAACTATTTCATTAATGATAGACCTATACTAACAGTTGGTATCAATGGTGGATTTACCATGTTATACAATGAATATGTGTTTATGGAAAATGCTGCTACTAGATTTGGTTTATGTGGAGCAAATAGTCAATTAATATCAAGGATTTACCAGTATCTAAGCCAAGAATGTAATATTCTCCAAGATAAATTTGTTTTCATAGCATCCGTTCATAATCCTTATAGCAATTTCACTTGGTATAATATAGATAAAGCAACAAGTATCAGTGTCGGAGATTCAGACGCGGATGGACGACATGAAATCTTTGCAGCGAGTGGTAAAAAGGCAGTATTATTTGAATTTTCAGATAATAGCAACACCCATATCCTACATACTCAAAAATGGATTTCAAGAGAATATGATCGAGAAATTACTGAAGTCTCAATTTCTGATTTAAATGGAAATGGATTCCCTGAATTAATTATTGAGACAAGTCGAGGTGTGGTCAATTCCTACGAGGTAATTGACACATCAATGGAACAATCAACTGATATAATTATGCCAAAATATCAACAATCGGTGTATGAAGCATTTGTAATTGATCCACTTAATGAAGTTCGACAGATCTTAACTCAAGATATCACTGGAGATGGAACTGATGATATTATTTACAGTGTCAATTCTGGCCGTTTAGTGGCATTAAATGGAGAAGATTTTAGTACAATATTTAATACAGGCTTTCCTTTATATGGTAGTCCTGGATCTACACTTAATAAAGATAATGTAAATTATATTGATGATTATCATTTCAATGATTTTTATCTAATACAAAACTCAAGCGTAGCACCCTCAAATATTTTACTAATACATAGAGATACCATTAATCTGTATTCTCTTTTGAATGGAAATTTAATAAATAGTGTTAATTTCACCTCATTACTTGGATTTACATATTTAAATAATCGAATTAGATCTGTTCAGGTTCTAGATTATATTGAAGGTGGTTACCAAGAAATTGTTGTTGGTCTTACTCGAGGTATTACTTTGGTTTATTCAGGTAATGATTTAACTGAATTACATAGAGTTGATTTAAATCTATCACCAACTACAGAAATGCAATGGCTAGTAAAAGTTGGTAATTTTATGGATACCACCAGAAAAGATTTCCTTTTAGTTATTTCAGGTGGCTCAATACCCATTACCCTGATCTTAAAGAATGGAGTTAGTGGTGTGACACTCTGGACAAAGATAATTCAATCATTTGGAACAATTTCATATCCTAAGAGCTTGGTTGTTTCTGATTTAAATCAGGATGCATTGGATGATATATTTCTTGTTCAATTTCAATTTCTAACAGCTTTTAGTGGGTTGTCAGGTGATCTTATTTGGAATACTACAATATCAGATACAAATTACTATCGAAGTGGTACCAAAGATATTCCAGTCAGAGATATCGATGAAGATGGAATTAATGATTTCATAGTTTCATTTACATCGAAAATTATGGATAAACCGATAATGAGAGCAATTAGTGGTCACAATGGACAATCAATCTGGGAACAATTTCCTATTTTTACCACAAATAATGCCAGATCATACTATAGCCCTGCAATAGGAGACACTCAGTTATTTGGTGGTGTTAATTTACTTATTGTGAACAGTAGGCAACATCCCTATAATACAGAAGTTAACCCCTATACTGCGTTTCATGATCTTAAAACTGGAACTATAATGGGTAGAATGAAAACAAACTTTATTTCAGATGCATCTGCAATATTTAGTAAAAATGGAATGGATTATGCTATTTTAGGGGATAAATTTGGTAGTATCAACATTTATTCCTTACATGATGGGATTGATAATTCCAGTTATACATATCCTGCAACTGTTTCTGAACAGCCATTCTTTGCATTGGGAAGTGAATTTACTGATCGTACTCAGTATGTTCTTCGAGATGTAACCAGTGATGGAGTTGATGATGTATTAGTTGCTGATGATAATTATATTGGGATGGGTGATACCTATAATCTCCTTAATGATCCGAATTATAATCAAGTATTATGGGAACTCAATTTACATGATGTCGGAAGACTACTTGGTAGAATTCAGGTTGCTGAAATCAAACAAAATGGTATTCCATACCTACTTGCTCCATTTGAATATACTTTCATTGCTGTAAACATGCAAACTGGTGTAATAGAATGGACATATAATTACACATATAATGAATTTGGTATATGGGATAATTTTGATTATTTAGTAAGTAATTTTAATCCAAGTGTTGCTGGTTTAGAGATAATATTTACAGGTCAAGGGCAAATGACATTGGGTGAAACAACAGGATATGCTACTATACTTGGAATGATAGGTGCATCAAATGGAAATTTCATATACTCAAGAGATCCATATTTTGGTTATCAAAATCCAAAATTTGCTTTTGGCAATATTGATGGTGCCTCAACTTTAGAAGTCTTGTTTTCAATGGAAACAACATACAATCCATTTATATCCGTGTTTGGAATATTTAATGCTTCATTAATCCCATTTTATGCAGATTTAATGATTGGTATGCCACCAATAGCAGATATTTTAGTGGGTGAATTTGATTCTAATTTTATTGGAGATGAATTTATATTACAATTTGATTTCAATGAAATTAATTATCCACACTTCCCCTACCAAATGAATGATTTTCCATCAATATTTCTACTTTATGCGTGGGATCCTGCAGATTTTCTCCAACCAAGTAGGGATAAAATGATTGGAATTTCTCCAGTAGGTGAAAATACCCGATCTTTTGCAGTGCATTCTCAATACAATCCATCAACTGCATCAACAGATAGATATTTAGTTGGTGAAACTATTTCTGGAGACTTATTTACGCTCAATATGTCGTCGTCACCATTCTTCACCAATAAATATATGGATCAAAGCGGAGTTTTAGATTCAAATGCAGCTCCTTATGCAAGACACTCTGTTCTTTATTCAACCAATATTTGTAGTCGAACCTCAAATGAAATCAGCTTTGTTAAAGTTATGTCAATTACAACAATTGCATGTTATTCCAATGTTAACATGAATTATGTAAATGATCCAGTATGGACTATAGATATTGATTTTGATATAGTTTATGATATGATTATTGGTGATTTTGATACCGATGCCATAGATGATCTCATGATAATTGGTAAGAATGGTTATGTTTGGGTAATGTTGAGTACTTTGGGACTTAATGTGATTGAGCATGAGATCTTAATCTTAAGTGATAACAATTATTCTGAAGGATTTGCAACTTATGGTGTGTCATTTGTATATATTTCCCCAATATTAACAATTTTACTGGCTATTTATGTAATTAGGAGAAAATTTAAGAAATAAATTACCACGAATTATAATATGATCATATCAAATTAAGATATGAAATAAATTGAACTTAATTAAATAATTTTAATGATATTTAATACTGAAACTGAATAACTGATAATTAATGTAATAGAGTTATCATAGATTAATTTAATTCTATAATCATGATCTTAAATTATTTATTTTTCAGTTATACTTTTGATAATAGATTAGTTAGAATTAGCAGGGGAATGATCTGATTTTTATATTATTCAAATCAAATAGTCAATTGAGGCTAATAAGATTTTAATATGTCCTAAACATAATTATTTCAGAGGTGAATGTAGAAGAATGAAATGTTTGATAAGATATGAACAATTTATTTATATACATTTACCTGAAATCAGTTTAATTAATTAAATTCAAGTAAATCGAATAATAATTGTATTTCAATAATCGTATAAATATCACAACGTAAAGATTATTCTACACATCATCTTTAGGTTTAATTTAAAATGGAAAGAAAAATTAACGAAAGATTGAGGAATCACTCACGTAGAAAAAAAAACAGACAACGTGGGGATACTAATTCAGATTATCTAAGATCTGAAGAACAAGAAATTTTGACTGATTTCACTCAGCAAGAATTAGAAGAAATGCTAATAGAAGATGGAATTGCGAGTAAAGTCAAAGGTATTATTGGAATTGGAAAAGAGGCAAGTGTTTACTGGATAGAAGATAACAAAGGTAATGATTTGGCATTAAAGATGTTTAGGATCCATAGAACAAGTCATAACTTTAATTCATTACATGCAAGATCAAAATTATCCGATACTGGTAAACTAAGTATTGCTTCAGGATTATGTAGAAGAGAGTTTCTTAACTTGACTTACATGTATGAAGGAGGTGTTAGAGTACCGACCCCAGTGGCTCATCATGAATTCATCTATACAATGAAATTTCTTGGTGATAAATATGGCAGTGCACCTTTACTAGGTAGTGTTAATTTGAAAAGGTTCTACATAGATCCAATCGAAGTTTTAGATGAGATTTTGGATAATTTAGAAATCATGTTTACAAAGGCTATGATAGTACATGGAGACTTCAGTGAGCATAATATAGTTTGGTTTGAAGAGAAACCTTGGATAATAGATGTATATCAATCACAGAGATATCATCCAGAATATCAAACTACCCATAGAATTGCTAAAATAGATGCTTTAAAAGTACTAAAAAAAGATATTTATGAAATATTAAATCATTTTGAAAAAAAATATCGAGTTAGCTATGATCCAGATGAAGTTTTCGATGCTATTGCAAAAACTGAAAATCAAGATTGGATTCCAACTGATCTTCTTAGTGAGAATATTGATTTAGATGCATATATTGAGGAACAAAAGAAAGTTAGATTTGATTAATCTCTTCTGATCTCTTTTTTGCAACAAAATGGAAAATATGCCAAAATTTGTCAATACCAGATGCAGTTTTACCATCTTCTTTAACTTCCTTAAAAAATTCTAATTCAAGCCCTTTAAATAATTTATTAAACTCTTCTAATGATAAAAAGGTTGTATTTTCTCTATTTTCTTTATTCCATTGATCTTCAATACCAAATAGTTGTCCACATATTCGTCCTCCAGGTACTAATGATTCAATCAATTTAGACCAAAAATCTTTAAAATTCTCAGATTTGCAAAAAGGTAGGCTATAACTGGCATTAATTAAGCTAGACTTTGGATACGTTACGTTTTCAAATCCAGATGTTATTATTTGCAACTTTTCTTGATGAGAATTAGAAATCCTTGATAATAAAAATTTTGATGCATTTTCTTCAGAGTCAACGGCAAGTACATTCCAATTATTATTAAGCAATTCCAATGTATCATTTCCTGATCCAAATCCAAGGTCAATGGCACTCTTATTATTTGGTTCACCCTCCTTTTTGAATAATTTCAAACATTGGAGTAATGTATCACGAGGTGCTCTATTAGATGTAATTCTATAATATTCAAGCCAATCAGTCATAAAATAACTTGGTCAGTGCAAAATTAAAATTTATTGGAGTATTTCAAATTAAATCAATGTTTTCAATTGTTTTATTAACTCATATTTGTTATCTAAAAAGATTAAATAGTAGTTCTTATTCATATATAATTTATATTTTTTATAATTCCAAATGTCATTAATTATCATGACTAAAATTGTAGTGAAAAATGACAATTTATTCTATAATCATATAATAGAAACAAAATAAATACGGTTAGTTTATTAACTTAAATTACAATAATGAAATAGAGTGACTATTAATAACAATACCTCAAAATCAAAAGAGAAATTAGAGAACCTAATAGTTAACTCACTTCCATTTGGAGTTGCAATTCAAGATCATAAATTTACCACAATATATGAAAATGAAAGAATGATTTCACTAACACAACCTAATATCAACAAAACTTGTTATGAAAGATGGAGTAATTCAAACAATTTTAAAGGAAAAAAATGTACTGATTGTCCTGCATTTTTGGCTGTAGAAAAAGGAGAGCCAGCTACAGTGTATCGAAAAATCAACGATGGTACTTCAAGTGAAAGATATCTTAAAATTACACATATTCCAATCAAACAAAATAATTCACCTGGAAAATTTATAGAAACTATCGAAGATGTAAGCAAGGATGAAGTTAATAAAATAAATCTTATAGAATACAAAAGTAAAGTCTCACAAAATTTAAAATGTGGATTAATTAATTTTGGAAAAATGGGTGGTCAAATGGTTTATTCAGAAAATCTAGATAATTTAATTCAGATTGATATAAATCATTTTTATGAACATCTATCTGCTTACTGGTATACTGCCATTGGTCAAGGTCATAATTGGCCTCTTGGTTTTTTTGGACCCTTACCTGTATTAGACTACCATAAGTATCTGTCTTTTGCTTTTTCAATAATGTATTCAAAAGATCAATTTACATCTAAAAGAGACAAAGATGATTTAGTTTTATTTATCATAATTTTAGATAAAGAATTTATCAGCTCTGTAAATAATCATAAAGAAATTGATGAGTTTCTTTACTCACAGTTTCAGCAATATTTATCACTGGAAGATATAACAATGAATGAATTTAATAAAATTTGTGAGAATTTTCGATTATTCATCCAATCAAATTGATATAAATTGAGTTTAGTCAACTGATTTTTAAAATTACTTTAAATAAATATTATCTGTTAATTAATCTATTAATAATTTAATATGAATTATTCTCCGAATTAATTAAACAAGATTAGTTCAACTTGATAGTTGTATTGAAAATTGAATTATTGAAATCGTTCGAATTGATGTTTTTTCAATGATTCAGGAAGTTCCAACATCTTTCCCTCATCTTTAGATTTTCTCAAATAATTTAATAAATCATCATAAACCTCTTTATTGTTTAATAAACCTAACCAAATTGTTTTTTCAGGGGTAATTAAACATGCCACATTATTTGGAATACAAACACCTAAACAACCTGAAATTGTTAACTTAATTGGTTTTTTCATATTTTCTTCAATCATAACTCGCTTAAATTCATCAATAG
>JAOUKW010000066.1 GCA_029882335.1 Candidatus Heimdallarchaeota archaeon
TATCAGAAATTTAATTTTAAGAAAAATAAAGCCAATCAGGGTAACTTTATTTCTTCTGGTCTTTGGAGTTGGTCAAGACATCCAAACTACTTTGGTGAGATTGTGCTGTGGATAGGAATTACATTGATATCTATTTCTGTATTTTATGTGTGGCAGTGGATAGCATTAGTCTCACCAATTTTTGTTATACTATTACTTACACAAATAAGTGGAATTCCAATTTTAGAAAAGAAAGCGGATGAGAAATGGGGAGATCAAGTTAGTTATCTTGAATATAAAGAAAAAACTTCCTTATTAGTTATCAAACCTCCAAGAAAATAATTCTTGCTATATTTTTTTCAACTCTATGTAACCTAAAATGTCTACCTAATGATTAAGTAATACTCATATCCGCTAACCAAGCTAATGGGTTATGCCAGTTTACAATCTTATGGTTGATCTATTTCTGAATAAATATAAAATCAAATTTTAAATCATGATCAAGTTGGCCCATTACTTTCTTTTGTTTAAAACATCACCTAGTAACTTGTACATTTGTTTTGAATAGTCAATCACAGCTTGTCTTCCCCTCTCAGTGATAATTAACATAGTTACAGGTTTTGCATCGTCAAATGATTTTTCTGTTTCTACCAGCTGGGCAGCTTCCAGTTTTTTTAGATGAGAGGTTAGATTTCCAGAGGTTATATCTAAATTATTTCTAATGTCAACATATCTTGTCCAAGAACGATGGAGTAGAAATAATAAAATAGAAAATCTAATTGGAGAATGGATAATCTCATTTATTTCCATGGATGACTTCCAAGGTTCATTCTCCTCACTCATATGATATAACATTCTTGAGATAATTTAAATGATTTACCTCTTATGTGTAAGGAAGCGATGTTTAATTTAAATATCTGCATTCTACTCCGTAATGGAATTGAATGAATATATTAGAATCAGTGATATAATTTGTGTTGTTAATTAATATATTATTATGGTATAATGATTTCAGGGATGTAAAATTCAAGTTATAGAATGAATATATTCTAGAATGAAGAAGTGGAATGAACGAATAAATAATATCAATTCAAAACTACAAATTAATTATTATCAAAGAATTCGTCTAGTTTCTGATTATTAGATTGATTTATATTTGAATCAGATGATATTGATTTGTTAGGATATTCCTTGTTATAGGAATCAAAATTGAAATCAGTTGGATTATATATTCTATTAATTCGATTTGCATACTCCATACATTTATCCCATGCATCTTCCTCAGTTATTTTCAATTGCCAATCAAGAAAACGAGGTCCAAGTTGTTCCTGTATGTGACTCGGGAATTGCCAATCTTCATCAATGAAGCTATCAATACCAACTTCAAGGAGTCTCTCATAGGCATATACTGATAGTGTTGTTAGTCTTAATTCATCTGGATATTCTCTATCAACTCTCCAAAAACCAACAGGATCTGTTTTATCATGCAGTACTATCTGAGTAAATTCTTCAAGAGTAAGATCATACAAATACGCGGCTACAGCATTTAAAATTACATTATATCTTTTTACTTCATGCATAGTTAATGCCCAATGTTTCAAAGGTATGTATCTATCTAATTTTGATCTATCTTTTAATATTCTAGACGCGAATACTGGTCCATTTAAGTAATATGAGTGAAGTAAATTCATCAATTTAGGCTTTATCGAATGAAATTTAACAGGATCAGCCATTGGAAGATGCATGATTACATTCAAAGTCAGGTTAATACCAACTAGATTCCTACGTGTTGCAAAGTCGAATACTAATGAATTGAAAATTATTATAGCAAATAAATTTTCTATTTGATCATCATTAAATTCCAAAACAGGGGTAGCATTAATTGCGGGATAATTTGGAATGATATTACTAATGAATGTTCTTTTATTTGTAGCATTGGATACATGACGGAATACAATCTTTGGTTCCATTGGGTGTCTTCCATTTCTGAATATTCTTGGTTTGGCATCTTCAATATTCATGTAGAATTGACAAGTAATTTTTTTCCTATCAAGTGGAGCAGGTTCATATACTGCTCTGTTACCAGCACCTGAGATATAATCTTGAGCAGCAAAATTACCAATATCAATTGATCTACCTTGGTAGACAGGTAAGAGATAGGTCATTTTACCATCTCTGTGATAAGGTATTATTCCAAAATCGATGAAATCGGGATGATCCTTAAATTTTGATTTATCAAGAGAGTTAAATGGAATTAATAATCCATCTTGAGCAGCTTTGGTAAAATCATACTCACGTATATAACCTAAATTCCACTTTCCTCTAAAATCTCTCTCAATAGGCGTTCCATTATTATAAAGTTTCATCAAAATTGCTAAGTCTAATTTATTTGTAACTTCAACAAATGCCGAATACTCTGGGGAAAAACGTTTAATGTCATTTACAGAAAGTTTTAGTAAGTTGTTTGGATTTAAATTTTCCCAACTATCCAAATCATCCTGCATAAAAGCACAATTGACGATGTCTGTTGTTAATCCTCTTTCATAACATAATATTACAAATTTATAACTAGAATGAATTGGAAAAATTTTTTTTCTGTTATGAAATACAAATAATAATTCTAAATTGGATTTTGTTAAAAGTAATTCTCTTAGCTCTTTGGTTCCTGCATCTGCATAAATTCCACTTGGGATTATTAATCCAACTCTACCCTTTTCATTTGATAAATAATAACTCAATTCAGTAAATAATTTATAAGTATTAGAATCAGCAATTCCTTGATACCTATACGGACTAGTTGAAGCTAAATTACCCAAATTGTACACATCACCTTCTCTTTGTTTTTTCCATAAATTGTTTATACTCTCATTACCAAGATCGTATGGCAAACTACTATAGGAAACAAAATTACTCATAGCTTTAAAATATGCTTGATAATCAATCCATTCTTTTTCAGCACGAGGTTGGTTTTTAAAGATTAATTTTTGAGCTTTTAATGCATCTTGCTTTCCATATGTTCGATATATAGGGTCGTAATTGGAAAAAAATTCCTTTGAATTTGGCTTAGACACCTCCCACGGTGGATTTCCGATTACAGCATCAAATCCAGGTCTTTCTTTAAAATAAACATTAGGATATTCCAGTTCCCAATGGAAGAATTTCAATTTTTGTGCTAAATCATTAATGCGTTTTCTTTCTTCTACAGTGGCATTAATGCCAAATTGAATTGGACTTTTGAAGGATTGTTTGAATTTAATCTCTGATCCACAAATTGGTTCATCTATATTTTGGATGATTGGTAAAAACCATAGAGACATCCACCAATTACATTGAAAACTAAATGATTTATACTCTTCTGATGATAGATAATTTTCATAATTTTCTCTCAACCATGTTTCACTTTTCTGCCTTTGTTTGAATTTCTTCGCAGCATTGTATTTCTCCATTAGTAGTGCCTTGTTTTTAGATACTTTGCTATAATAATTATCCAATGTATCAAAATCCTTCGAATTTATTTTCTCTTTTAATAGTTTTAAAGCCAGTTTTCTTTCTTCAATAAGTATCTTAAGATCTGTTCGAGCATAATGGTTCACTTGAACGGGTTTATGGTCATAATCACCAGTTTTTCTATTAAAAGCCGCAATAGGGAAATTATATGCATCTTTAAGCCATGTTCCAATAAGTGAGTTTCCCACTTTTAATTTATGGTCTAAAAATTTGAATTGTATTTTATAATCCATTGTTTCTAACCATAGGGATAATTTTGCCATTTCAACTGCAAATAAATTAAAATCAACTCCATAAATGCAATCTTCAACTATTATCCGTTTTAATCGATTAATTATATTTTGTTGTACCTTCATAGAATCTGAAAAATTGGGAAGTTCATCAAGTAATACAGTATTATATAAATAAATTTCAATTGAATTATTTTTGTATTGAATTAAATTATAGTATGATATACTTTCAAACATCATTTTGGCTAAATATCTAGTTGCACCAACAAGAAAACTACCAGACCCCATTGCTGGATCAATAATGTTCAGTTCTAGAATTTCTAAGGGTAATTTAATAATTCTATTTCCTTTATCATTTAATTTGTAAATTAATGGTTCAAGGATTCTTTCTACAGTAGGATATACTAGTCTAGGTCTTGTATAATACGTACCTGAACCTTTTCTTGATCCATTCCATGTAGTTAGAAATAGTTTACCAGGTCGATAAATTGATAATAATATTTCCTCTATTTTTTGATTAATTTTATTTATATTGCTCTTTTGAACCAGTTTAGCAGAAATGACCATTCTAGATATTATGTTTCTAACTCTTGTATTAATGATATCATCTTCAATCTGTAACGAAGATATGCCTAGACTTGGATCATCAATATTTTTTGATTCTTGTTGCAAGGTTTTTGCTAAATTTCCAAGTTCTTTATCATTCATACCTTCTAATCGACGTAATGAAAATGCAAATTCACTACCAAGATTAACAATTACCATTGCTTCATCTTCTGGGGAAACATACCTTATTTGATAATCTAATAATCCCTCGTATATCATTCCTACATATTCCGTTCTAAGTTCAGAAAAATCGATTTTCCCCGTTGAGATAATCGATGATCTGCCACTTTTTATTTTAATTTTTGATGTTTTTAACTTTCTCATTATCTGTAATATTTCGTAATCTGAAATTAGCCAATCATCTGATTCAAATACGGACAGCACTCGAGAAACAGGATCATTGGAATCTGAGTCACCAGCTAGGAATAAATTACCCTCATATGATGGGACATCTAAGAAATCATCAAATGGTGATCCATGATAAATTAAATCAAATAAACTAATTATTCGAGACCAAGCTTGAAAATTATCATCCAATTGTTCACCGAGCTCTTGATTTGCATTTTCCAAATTTACATATAATTGTTCTAAAGAATAAGAATCCCTGTAATATATGTCATTTACAGGTAGTAAACCTCTGGCTTCAGCATATAATATAACAACAAATCGCATTAATATCCTAATTGCAGCCTGATAAATAGCCTCTAATTTCGTCGGTATAATTAATTCTCCAGTATGTTTTTCACCCAGTGAAGCCTCTATTAATTTCTGTGAGGTTTCAACAGTTCCTGAATGACCTTCTAAGAATATTTCAATTGCCTCTCTTGCTTGAGTTCCAATAACAGATGACAATTCTGCCTGTTTATCCCTACTTTGATTGACAATATCAATTAAATCGAATTTACCTTTTCTTTCAGATAGAATTGAAATAAAGGAAGATATTAGGTGCAAACTCACTATTTTATATTCAAACCACATGTCTGCATCCCATTCTATCCAAGCGTCATGATCCTCTCCTGCAAATATTAAACGGAATTGCTCTCCATTTGTATATATTCCTAGTCTTATCTTGGACAATCTTAACATACGCGAAAATTCTGCCTGATTAAATCTAGAATTACCTATACCAAGTCTTTGTTTTGATTCTGTCAGATAAATGAGTATTTTTGTTTCATTTAATGTGATTGTTGAACCGTTTAAATTAAGAGGTACCATGCAAATTGAGTTAAAGTTTGTTAAGAGTTCATTATCAGTATCTATCAAGTCATACATCTTAAAATTATAATTATCAAAGGATTTCAAATTGCTCCATCTAAAGGTGAATTCTTTTGGTAATTTAATTTGTTCAAGTAAAGCTAATATCCAATCTCTCCTCCTAGAATTGTATAATTTATGATCTATTAAATCCAAACTACCTTTAAATAATTGATAATGATTTCGCAAATCTTCATAAACAAAATCCTTTAGATTTGTTGGTCCATTTGGAAAAACTTCTTCTAAAACTGGTTGAGATATGAATAATCCCTCTTGACTAACCTCATTCCACCATTGATTTTTATTTATTTCTTCAATCATATTCAATTAGATTTCCCCCAATTCTGCTATATTTAGATGGAATAAAACACTGACTGGATGGAATTCAATGGAATCTTTTGATGAATATCGTTTAGGTAGAATTTCATTAATCATCTTCTCATGGTCTAGTGTAATAATTTCAAGAATGGAATTCAAATTATCTTCGTATTTGTTTCTCCAATTGGTATCATTAATTTTTGATTCTAAATCCGAAAGTTCTTTAGCTCTGTATTTATGTAATTCATGGACAAGATTATTTTTCTTGAACAATATTTTTTTCTGTTCAATTTGATTTAGGAGATCTCTATAACCTTTATCCGATTTTTGAGAAATAATATCATTTTTTGCTCTTTCAAAACTTTCTCTTTCCTTTTGAAGTTCTATATTTAATATATTTGGGAGGTCTTTATTTATTCTATTGACTTCCTCCTGTTTTGTTATATCCAATACTTTTATCAATTTATTTTTGTGTATAGTCCATAATTTCCGGCAAAATGAAACATATTCCATTTGCAAATGAATATTATTACAATCTTTTTTTACGGCTTCAATTATATTATTAGTAGACTGAATAGGGTTGAGTGAATCTTCATTAATTTCAAAAAAATAAGAGTGAAATTCTGAATGAAAAGTCTCTCCCAATTCATTTCGTATGGTAAAAATAATGTTTATCTCAAGTAAATGACTAGGATAGAATTTATTCTCTTTAATTTTCCATTTTGAAATACCATTTTGATGAAACATTTCATTCCAAAGTAATTTTTTCATTGAATTTAGTGATTTTAGCATAAATGGATGACTTATGGTAATAAATTGTTTGTTTGAATGATTTAAAAAGATCTCCCTGCCAAATTCATTTTGCATTAGATCTTTGTAATCAAAAGCCAGAATTGGTAATTTATCATTTACTGGTCTAAACGTATTTTCTACCAATTTTTCCCACGTTCTTGGAATTTTTCTGATTAACAACTGGGTTGGAGATATCATCTCAATCTTTCCTCCTGATTGTTCAAATGTGGTAATAAATAAATTTGCTATTGCCTCTGATGTTATTCCTAATTCTACTAATGAATGAGCATAATCATTACGTACAAGCCTACTTTCATTATTTCTCTTTTCTTTGTCAGTTGTATACATTTCATCATTATTTTGCAGAGCTTCAATATTGTAAGTTGTATAATTTTGATTTTCAAAATGATTTTGAATGATATTTTCTAATATTTCTCCTATACTGCCCAGACCATCTACACTAGTGCTTATTTTTGTTGCTACTCTAGATAGTAGATGAATATCTTTGTTTTGGGTGGAGTTAAAATGAAAGAGATGTACATCTCTAGTTTGCCCATGTCTATCGATCCTTCCATTTCTTTGTTCTAATTTAAATGGATTCCAAGGTATATCGTAATGAATTATATATCTACACATGTTTTGCAGATTTAATCCTTCAGATGCTGTATCTGTGGAAATTAATATCTTTAATCTCGAATTTATATCATTAAAATCTTTTGCCAACAAATTTTGATCCAATTGTTTTGAAGTTTCAGATAATGTTTCAACTTCTGATGAGGTAAGTTTCATTTTATCACGGAGTGTATTGAAAATATATGTCTGTGTGTAGGTATTGTCAGTATATATCAGTACTCTCTCATCTTCTTTGAATTCACCATTTGTCATTAGATGGTTGTTAATCCATTTTTCTAATGAGATAATTTTTGAATCATGCATACTAAACTGTAAATCTTTATTCTCAATTTCAAGAATTTCTTTACCGAATCCAGATGATGTCAACATATTTGAAATTGTATTTCTGATATTTTTTATTTTCTGGTTTTCTGATGTATTTAAGGCATATAACCTGATTGCTAATGATAATGCTGTATGTTCATATCTTTCTCTTTGTTCATCCAATAATTCCACATCAATGGTTCTATTAATCGCGATTAAAACTTCGTTATAAGTAATTATTGGTGTTTTTTCATTAATATCTTTTTTATTTAGTGATTGTATGTGAATCCACCATGAATATGCAAATGCATAGGGTGAGGATAATAATCGTTTGATTAAAAGTATGAAAATAAAATTATGTACTCGAACTAGCTTATCATCTGAATGACAATCGTGTAATACTCTCCTATATTGATAAATCAAGGAATAAAATTCTCTCTCCCAATTTTGAAGTTTTAGATTGATAGTATCCACCTTTCTAGTACTAAAATATAAATTACCCTTTGTATCAATTAATTCCGATTTTAAACGTCTTATTACAACATTCTGAATATGTAACCTCATTTGGTCATTAATATATAGAGATGTACGAAATTTAACCGGATCAAGTAACTCCAAAAGACCTGTATAAGATTCAATTCGTCCATTATGTGGTGTGGCAGTTAAAAATAAACGATGCTCAAACCACTTCGACACTTTTTTCAGCATTTTTATTCTTGAATTCTCTGTATCAAAGGCCGTAGGTGAGAAATGGTGTGCTTCATCAACAATTAATAAATTCCATACTGGTCTTGTTGTATTTGCCCTAACTCTTGCTGATAATTCAAATTTGTTAATCACATCGATTTGTTTTAAATAATCCATAGAAGTGATTATTTTAGGTATTGTTCTCCATGGATTTGTATCAATTCCCAACCTATTTTTTATTTTAATTACTTCATTTTTATCTAAAATGGTAAATTTAAGGTTGAATTTATCATTCATTTCATTTTTCCATTGATATTGGAGAGGTGAAGGACATATAATTAAAATTTTTCTAAATTTACGTTGATGTATCAGTTCAGTTGTAATTAATCCTGCTTGAATTGTTTTACCCATTCCAACCCCATCTGCTAATAATAATCGAACTCTATGCATATTCATTGCTTTGATTAGAGGAACTAATTGATAATCTTCAATTTTGATTGCTGATCTCCATGGGCTAAATATTCGAGTAAATGTGGAAGAATTTGTTTCTCTGAAATTTTTTGTATTATAAAATTGACTAAGGGAAGACCATTTAATTCCATTAATATAACTTTTGAAAATTTGAGGATTATCGCATATTTTACTTTCAATAGGTGGAAATTCAATATTTGAAAGTATTTTGGTATTTCTTTCCCTTTCCCAAAGTAAATGATCTTCATTGGGAAAATCCCAGCTATCCAAATATTCTAATGATACAAAATGAAGGTCTCGATCTTTTTCAGATGTATTTGTTCCTTTTTTAATCTCGATTTGTCTAATAATTGCTGGTCTTCTTCTTATCAACACCAAATGACCAATTTGAGGCTTATCCACCAATTATATTTACCCTGAGATTAACATAGCAAGTCATTTATTAAACTTATATATGAAATGGCGATTATTTGTCTCATTACTTTTTATACAGAATTGAAAAGTCAACTTAGGCTTTATTTCTTGTATAAATCAAAAAATAAATTTCCTTTTTCATCAGCATAATATATAATTACTTAAATTTTAAATTATGATTTCCCCAATAGTCTCATGATAGAATTATAATTTTGATTGCATAAAATTTAACATGCTATAGAAAAGAAATATTAAATATTGATTTAACATTAAATTATTAGAGATACAGAATATATTCATAAGTACAAACCTGATTTTAATGATGTTGTCATATCTGGTGTTGCATTAGGACTTCCTGGAAAGAATAGGAAAGTATTTGCCGAAACCAATTTTGATGATTTAATCAAGGGAATTAATTTAATTGATGTATTAAATGACAATCAACTCAACGATATCCTAAAGAAAAATATTATGCAGATAAAAAAAGATGAATCTGGTAAAAGAATTGCGGTTCCCTTGAATCAGGTTGAACAAGTAAATAAATTAGCTGGCTTAAAAGGTGATTTAGATTTACATTTGGATTATCACATTCCGAAAATTATTATAACTGCGTTAGATACTGCAACAGAATTAGCAATCGCTGCCGGGTTGGAAGCATTAAAACAAGCAAAAATTCCTTTGGTTCCAGAGGATTTAAATGATCTAAATCCACCAAATTGGGATTTACCAAAACCTTATCAGGATTCAACTGGTATAATATTTGCCTCATCATTTCCAGTAATAGATTCATTTGCAAAAGAACTCAAATCTTATTTTGAATACCATGCTAAAATGATATTAATGGATCAATTTAGTAAGAGTGGTATAATAAGTGAGGAAATTTTAAATCAAGAGCTGTCTAAAATAGATAAATTTGAATTCAATAGAAAATTACTATTTGAATTATTGGTATTGGGAAATTCACAATTGGCACAATTAATAAAAGCCAAGGGTCCTAATACTACAATAAATGCTGCATGTGCGTCTACAACCCAAGCAATTTGTATAGCAGAAGATTGGATTAAATTAGGCAGGTGTGAGAGAGTAATTATTGTTGGTGCGGATAATACCACCAGTGAAAACTTATTATCTTGGATTGGTACTGGATTTTTAATTCTAGGTGCAGCATCTACCGAAGCTAAGGTTGAAAATGCTGCCTTACCTTTTGACGCTAGAAGAAATGGGATGATACTTGGTATGGGTGCAGTGGGTCTAATAGTAGAGAGTGAAGCTTCTGTTAGAGAAAGGGGAATACAACCAATGTGTCAAATTATTGGTACACATATGGCAAATTCTGCCTATCATGGCACTGCGTTAGATCCAAAGCATACTGCAGATGAATTAGAAAAATTCATAACTAGACTAGGAAAATTAGGTAAAATTAACAGAGATGAATTGAAGAAACAACTTGCGTATATGTCACATGAGACCTTTACTTTTGCCAACGGAGGTGCTGCTAAGTCTGAAATAAATGCGTTAAGACATACATTTGGTGACATATCTGAAGTTATTATTGCAAATACAAAAGGATTTACAGGTCATCCTATGGGTGTGGGTATTGAAGATGCAATGGCTGCATATGCTTTGAAATTTGGTAAACTTCCACCGATGGCAAATCATAAAGACGTAGATCCTGAATTGGGTGAATTAAAATTTCCTACTGGAGAAGAGAAATTTAATTATATCTTACGATTTTCTGCAGGTTTTGGGTCTCAATTAGTCTATATTTTGATGAAGAAACATAGCATTGCTATCACTAATAACCAATTTGATGAGTGGGTAAAGAAAAATATTGGTGAAAAAATAAAAATTACTGAAGACGGAATATTGATGACAGTCCCCAAGTAATCAATCAATCCAATAAAATATTAATACTAAAATTTCTTCAATAATTTAATCAATAAAGATCAAACAATAGAAATCCCTCTAATAATTAATTACATCGAGTTAATGGATTTTTTTTTTTGATTATAAATTTTTATATCATATCGCCAATTACACAACATGAATTTTTGAATTTTTATAATAATCTATTATTCAAGAAAATGCAATAATTAATTATTATTGTGTAGTTTTAATCCTTAGTTTATCATTGAATAATAAAATTTAATTTAGGACAAATTGAAGTTGGCATAATATAATGGTTGAAGAGGTCAGTAAAGTCAGTGGTAAGGATGACATAAATAACTTTATTGAATTTTCCTATGAAGAAGAAAAACCAATACCTGACGATATTATTGAAATTATACAATCTCGAGTAATATTAATTGAAGAGAATATAGTTATATTTAATTCCTTACCAAAGAAAATTATTAATTTATCAAAGATTATGTTTGAGAAAATGGATGAGTTAACCATTGACTTAGACAATTATACTTTAATTAGGATCTTCACAGACACTGAGACTCGAGGAAATGCAGAATATCGAGATTGGATTTACCAACAATTAAAAGAAAGAATAAAATTAAAACATATTTCCTTTGTTGTACCACTTGCTGATGAATCAATAATACGTATGTTGGTTAAATTTACAATGGCAAAAATAGATCATCTGTCTTATTCTGTGGATAACAGTTTAAGTGATGCAATTACAACCATACGAGAATTAGGTTTCTAGTGATAAGTTGTACGTTGAATTTGAATATTCTATTGGGATTTGTATAAATAATCAAATAAATTACTTTTAAGCAGGTCTCTCAGTTATTTATACCTCTTAAAAACTACTAACATATTCAACACTAAGTGGAATTCTAATTGAAGATAGATTTTGATACCAAGGAATTAAAGATTTCAATTCGTGAACTAGCCAGTTTTACAGAATTCCCATCCGAATCAATGGGAAGATACACAGGATTATCCATAAAATTGCGAAGTTCTATAGGACGTAATATTCATAGCCATTATCAACAAAAAATTACAGAAAGAATTCCAAAGGTGAAAACTGAAGAGTATATTAGATACGAACAACAAGTAAATGATTGGATTGTTAAATTGAATGGTCGGATTGATGTTGTATATAGAGAAAATCAATTCACCGTTGTTGAGGAGATTAAATCAACAGTTGATCCATTGGAATTAGATGATATAATAAAACCAGAATATATTCAACAATTAATCTTATACGCTCATGGTTATCATCTTGATGGACAGAAGGTAAAATGCAATCTAGTTGTAATTGATATCTTTACTGATAACCAAACTATTATACCCATTGAATTTATCGATCAATCTTCATTTATTCATCAACAAGTAAGAAATATCATTGAATTTTATGATGAAATACGAGAATTAAAAATAAAAGCGAAACAACGACACTCAACCATAGTATTTCCTTTTGATAAATTTAGACCAAGTCAGGAAAAATTGATGGATTTAGTAACTTCAAGTCTTCAATCTAATCAAAATCTTATGATTAGTGCACCCTCAGGTATGGGTAAAACTATTGGAACATTATATCCAGCGTTAAAGTTCACCATACAAAACAATTTACGTTTATTTATAGCCACTTCTAAGACTACCCAACAACGCATTTATGAAGATACCTTAAAACAAATGTCACAAAAGAAATCAAATTTTAATTCTATTATTCTTACTGCGAAAGAAAAAATTTGCAATAATACAGAATTCAATTGTGATCCATCTATATGTAATTACTTGGACAACTACATGAAACATGGTGATAAACCCAGTATTAAACGTTTATTAAAAAAATCAGTACTTAATTCTCGTATTATCAAAAGAGAAGCAAATAATGTGAAAATTTGTGCTTTTGAATTATCATTGGATGTTGCTCTAGATTGTGATGTCATTGTTGGTGATTATAATTATATATTCCATCCACAGATACAACTTCGTAGATTTTTTGAGGATCCATATAAAGATTCCATAGTAATAATTGATGAAGCTCATAACCTTGTACAACGATCCCTTAATTATTATTCACCAATTATAACCTACAATGATATAATGAAAACAATAAATCATTTGAAAATATCTGTGCTTTCTTCAAAGCTAGTAAACATGGGATTAGATATTCTTGGTCAAATAAGCCGATTTATTCTAGCATTCAGAGATGAAATTCCCATTGACAGTAGATGGGAGGATCACATCATTAGGATAAATTATGATCGATTTATTGAATGGCAAAAAACAATAGATCTGTTTGTTATTAGATATGTAAAAGAATATACCATAAGATATGGTTTAGTACCCAGTCCTAAAGATCCTGTTCAGGAATTTGCCGATAAATTTTCTTATTTTACGTCAATACTCAAAGATAGTGACAACCCTGAATTTTCTCAATTATATAATAGTAATTTAAATTATATTAAGATATTTTGTAAATCTGCTGCAGATCGACTATCTAAACAACTCCGAGGATTTTATTCTGTTATTGCACAATCTGCAACCCTTATACCAACGGATTATTTTCAAAAAATGCTAGGATTTACTGATGATATTCGCATTGAACAATTTCAAAGTATTTTTCCAAAAGAAAATCAACTTAGAATGATTTACCCCAAAATATCTACAAAATATCATTTAAGGAAACAATATGAAGATGAAATAGTAGAACTAATAGTACAAACAATGAAATTTAAAAAAGGGAATTACTTAGCATTTTTTTCCAGTTTTTCCTATTTAAAATCAATATATTATAAACTGTCAAAGATGAATATTCAACAAAAAATATTGATACAAGAACCCAATATGAGTGAAAAAAATAGAAAATCAATAATGAAAAAAATGGAAGAAAAT
>JAOUKW010000428.1 GCA_029882335.1 Candidatus Heimdallarchaeota archaeon
TTATTGATGAATTTGAATTCTATCAAAATGTTGTCAAAAATATTATCATCTACTAGTAATAAAATTATGGGTATCATTATTATGATTATCCTGATTGCATCAACCGTAGCATTAATTGTATATAATCAAAGAGCACCGAATTCCTATGGAATAGATATTGAATCGATACATGTAGAAAATATGAATTATAATCATTTTTTGGAAGTTGATTTAACTATATTAAAAACAAATTTTTACAAAGGAGAAACAATACCTTTCAATTTGTCTTTAGATATTAGAAACACTCCTGCGTATTTAAGAGAGATTGAATTTTCGGTACGTGATAATGAAAATGATCGAACAGCTAAACAATTATTATCGTTAGATGTGTTACTTAATCCTTCAATGTATGTACTACAATATGAAATAAAACAAGGATTTGACCTTAACGGATTTGTTCCGTTGATTAATAAAACATATACACTGCTGAATTATACGATCAATTATATCCAAAGACATACCGATCATTCAATATCAAATGAATTGAATATACAATTAATTGGATCTATTGCACCTGAATTTAATCAAATGACAAATAAAATTTGGGAAATTCACACCTTAGATGATATTCAATTTGATAACGAAACTAAGACCATTTTTCCAAATCAATCCACTGGTTTCATTACTCTAACCTCCCAAATTGAGACAACTGCATATCCTAGAATAAATTATAATTTTACTGGTTTGATAATATCTGAAGTAGAAATCTCAATTTTATCAACTAACGGATTCTTAGAATCTCAATATCGGGTTGTCAATTCAAATGAAACAGGTTCCATTTTTATAGGAAATCTAAATGGGTCGCATACGTTACAGCTCAACTTCAGTATATTTAATACAGAAGTAGTTTCTGTGAATATTGACATAATTACCAGATTTACACCAATTTATTCAATAATTGCAAATAACAATTTTGAAGGAGAAAATAATGAAAATGAATATTTTCATGCAATTGAATATTATCTTGCACAAGCATCTGAAAGATTTGAAAACACCCTTAATGTTTCATTTATACCTGTAGCAAAAGTTAATTTTGAATCAAATACAGAGTCATCTTATGACGAACTAGTTGATGATGCTAAAAGTAAAATTGGATCGAGTTTACACCTTCATAATAATACTTGGACACATGATAGGGGTACTCAAGAAGAGAATATGGGTGCAGATGTCCTGCTCATATTTACAAATAAAATTATGGATTATTTAGGAATAGTAATTTATGCACCAGATAGTTCAAATGCCGGAAACATAGCCGCTCATGCACAAGGAACTTTAAATGGTGCAGAACTACCTTTACCACCTAGATTTGCAGATAATTTAATACAGCATGAACTTTCACATATTTTTGATGCCCCTGATAGATTTAGACCAGAAGAACCATCAATCATGACTAAATCAACAGTGGATACTGCAGTTGCAGATATATATAACGGACAATTTTGGTTGTTTTTGACAACATGGTTAGAAGAAGACATACAAACCATGTATGATGCTTTATACTTATATCGATAGTATTTTACTCAAATATTTGTAAAAATGCAGTAATTAATTTATCCTTAAACTCTTCAACACTAATATTTTTACCTGCTTCAATGGATACTGTAGTCACAGGTAAATTTAGCCCACATGGGATTATTAATGAAAAACCATCCAATTTCATATTTATATTCACGGCAAACCCATGCATTGATACACCATCTTTGTTGTGCATACCAACAGCTGCAATTTTTCTTGGTAATTCATTTCCAACCCAAATACCCGGATTATCGGTATCTACCCATGATTCGATGAAAAATTCATTTATGGTTGAATTTACTACCTGTAATATATTTGATACCACTTCATGTATTCCCTTGAATTTATTTACTTTACATATAATATATCCCACTAATTGACCATAACCGTGATATGTAGCAGAACCCCCTCTATTTGTTTTTATTAAATCTACACCTTTCTTCGCAAGTTCAGCTTTTGAAATTAACAAATGACTATTCTCTGTTCGTCTACCAAGAGTAATTACAGGATGATGTTGTAATAAAAGTAATTTATTAGTATCTCCTTGTTTTACCTGTTCATGGAATTTTATTTGTAATTTGTATGCATCTTCGAAATTAATTACACCTAGTTCAATTATTTCCCACATGTTGGATTTATATTTTATATTATACTCGTACAATAAATCACATCGAAAATATTGTGTTTAGATTAATCGCATCATTTAATGGATTAAAGGATACAGGATCTTTTATAATCTTGCAGATATTTTTTGTTTTAATGTGAACACTCTCCGGCATTCGAATTAATCTTCTTGTATCTATTGATACTTTGTGATCGATTCTTGGGTATCTTCTCTTAATTAAAGCATTTAAAAATTGAGATTCATCCTTCGGTATGCTTCGCATCAAATCCTGGATTAAATTACTCTTATCAAGAGTAATTCTTGCTTTATCCAGCATATTTTTAGAATATCCACATTCATTCTGTAAAATGGTATTTTTTTCATTCAGGATAAAATTTCTGGCCAATTTTTTATATATCCTTTCTTTTAATAGTTTTGAAGAGTTACCTAAACTATCAATCCTTTCATTTCCTTTAGGATCTTGAATTAATTGCATGTAACCAATTAATGCAGCTCTTTGTTCTTGATCCATGGTAAACGCATTTGCGTCTAATACCCAACAATGATAACCACGTCCACCAGTATAGACCCAGATTAACTCTTTAAAACCAAAATCAACTTCTAAAGTATCAGTAATAATTTCTGCTGCATCTTGCATTAATGTCCAACAAATTTCACATACATTTCGTCCTTGGCAGTCACAAGTGCGAACATTTTGATAATCATCCATATCAAGATCAAACAGTAATTCTCTACCCATCCATTCAGAATTATGTATCGTAATAGGTTTATTTTCCCGATTTCCTTGTAATAAACGATCCTTATAAACAGAGCCAATATATGCACCAGATACTGGAAAAGTAAATAAATATTCTTTCAAATGAGAAATTTCTTTGAATGATTTATTTCGTGTAAATCCTTTATCGATTCGTTCAAAACCAAATTCTCTAAAGGGCAGATTATGTTTGGGTATTACTTTCCAAATTTCAGTTTCATCAAAATAATTTTCAAAATATGATTTCAAAATTATTTGAATATCCACCTCATCAACGCTATCCTTCATCGTGTTTACTCCTTTAACTTCGATTGCTCATCAGATATAATTGATTCAGTAGAACCAACAGATTGTAAAAATTCCCTCATATAATTAAATGGATGATTGATATATTCCGGATTCTGATCTGTATTCAACTGCAAGTAAAAACCGCAAGCTAGATTTGGCTGTCCTCGTAATGTTGCATCAATTATTCTTGGTAAAATAGAAGTTATTTTGGACTTATCTTCTTCTTTTACATCTTTAACTATTGAATTCAGTTTGGATGTTATAAATTCGATATCCTTATGACGAAATGTACAATACATTTTATTTTGAATTGTGGAGCAATTTGGCATA
>JAOUKW010000429.1 GCA_029882335.1 Candidatus Heimdallarchaeota archaeon
GGAAATTTTCTCTGAAAATTCTTTCATAAGAGAAATATTTTATTGCGTCTCTTCTATATTCAACATATTCTTCATCTTTTAAAGGAATATGTTCTTCATAAGGGATAAATTTCTCTCTTCTCTTCCAGAGATCTATCACAATATTGTCAAACCATGAATGAGGTCTTATTTCATATTTTTTAAGCTTAGATGTTAATTCTTCGCCTCTTTTTATGATTGAGTTGAAACTTATGATTCCTTTTTTTGAAGTTCGAAGCATGATATCTTCGTTAACAATTAAATCTTTTCTTTGATTATTCATTAATATTCCTGCACCTTTGGAAATTAAATGTTTATCTTCAATGTATATTAATTCGGACTTATCAAAAACATCGCTAATATAATTTTTTAATTTGGAGAAGTTAAGTAATTCTCCATAAATGATAATAGAATCAAGCTGTTTTTTATTGAACTTTCTTTGGCTTGATTTTGCAATTTGATTCCGTAATATCAATTTAAAGTGTTTGAAGAATTCAGTTTCGGAAATTTTATCATCAAATAATTTTATAAATTCCTCCGTAGTAATTGTATCTTGTACTTTTAATTCTTTACGTAAATTCAAATAACCTTTATGGTGATATAGTTTAGCAATTGTTTTAGGAACAATTTTATTTAATTCTCTAATTCTAGCTTCCTGAAGTTTTTTCCTTGATTTAACTCCTTGACCTAATGTTGTTGATAAACACATACTACTATTATCTATATTGATATAAACAGAATTTCCTCTGTGATTTTCCAATACAATTACTGCTACTTCTAGGGCAGATTGTTTATCAGTAATAAAAATTTCTAAATTTAGCTTGACTAATTCTTCTTTTATCCACAGTTCTATTGATGATGGCATTCCGGGAGGAAAGGCAATGGCAAGTCGATTAAGCTTGAATTCTTCTCTTTGCCTCAATATATTCAGTGTTTCCTGAATGAAATCTAATAATGCCATACTCGGTGTTATTTTTTTATTATGAATTTGGATAAAATGATTCGGTTGTTGCAATATGTAGGAGATAATATTCCTGTAGGTTTGTTTGGAATTGAGCAATTGCTCCTGTAATAATTTGTTTCCTGTTATGCACTCATTTGGATTGTTATAATGTATAACTGTAGGGATATCCTCGTATGCAAACTCATGATCGCAATCTCCACCAATTACACGTGTTATTTTGGTAGAACGATCATCTATATCAAATGCCAGACAACACATGCAATCTTTTGCTTCTTCTTCATTATCAATTTCCGATATTGATTTTAAATCCCACAAGGTAAATTCTCTTCCTTTATGCATGTCTGAAAGAAATTTTAATCCTTGAAGTGTAATTTTATTTGATTTAATGGTTTTTTCGAGCATGATTGGAATGATCTCATTTACATCTTCAGAATGTAGACTAACTGGTAGAAGTATTGCAGCTAAAGCATCAATATCAACGGAGAAGAGACCCTGTTTAGTTCTCACCGTAAAATATAATCCATCTTCGTCCATTTGAAAATATTTTTCATTATTTGCTTCAATCGTAAATTCTGCTAATTCTACTCCATTATTGCTATATATCGGGATATGTAGTAATCCGTCAAAATCTGATTTTCGAATTGTTTCAGAATAAATATTTAATCCAATTTCCTGTTTAACTAAGTTGTATAATCCTCTTGACGTAAATTCTTTATTTTTTATTCGATCTGGTCTAAATATTAAATCAGTCGAAATTTTCAGATCAAATATTCTGTTTGTAATTTCACCCGGTTTTAACGGTCTAAATTTTTCTTGATCTTGAATTGAAACCACTACCCATTTAACATCATCTTGTCGATACCAACCTTCAAAGCCTAGGAATTCAAGTAGTAATTCATGTGTATCTTGGTTTACTTTGTCTAGTGGTGTCCAATGTTCCTCGTAAAATATTTTAAGTAATTCGATAATAAAAGGTAATGGATAATTTAGTATATTTTCCCATAAATACATAAAGTCTCTTCTTCTAATTCTATCTAGAATTGATATTGATTCCTCTTCTTCCCACATACTTTCATTTCTAAGATCTTTGGATTTAAGTAAATTCGCTTTTTGAAATAATAACGATCCCATTAAAGGATCTAGATTCCGTAGATAATGATCTAAATGCTTATGATCTTGATCTAGGTCTACTAACTTGTCATTTTGGTTTAACATCAAAAATACTGCCGATTTTATGTTGTTATCTATTGCTTCATCAGTGACAAATTTTTCAATTAGGCTTATTATTTGGGGTAAAGGATGTTTTATCCAAAGTTCGAGTACATCTCTTTTGTTTGATTTTGGATAATAATTTTCTAAACAACTTAAAGTCAAATTTCTGATAGATTCTGATTCGTGCCCTTCTATTAATTCAAACATGTGGTTAAGTAGATTTAATTTACCTGATTTACACCATGTAGTAATGAGCTCTTCTATCTGTTTATACTCTTCTTCCGTGGGTTCAAGAATATATTTTTCTGTTATTAGTTTATACGCGGTATTTGTTGTATCTATAGATATGAAAAATCAATCTCCATTTAGTTTATCGTATTTCTAAGGTGTTCCAAGAAAAATAACGCTGTTTCTTTAATATGTACTTGTTTTATTCTTTTATTAATATTATTAATTTGAACTATTTTCAAATTGAAAATAAATTGTAACACATTTTAATGTTGTATCAAGATTTTTAAAAGGGAGTAAGGTGTATATAATCTGAGAATATAGAGATTTTATTTTCTTTTACTCATTAAGTCTTCTAAACAAGTGGTTGATTTTATTTGTCTAACATCAAGATTGCAGAGATAATTTTACAAGAGAGCCCCAAACAGAACCCCAAATCTCCATTTTATCCAAAAACCGATGTGGTTTTGGATTTTGGCGTGTTGCTTACAAAAAAGGCAGAAAAATTATTACAGGATATGAATATCGATCTTGATGAATTTTCAGGCACTCCTAAAATCGGATTTCAAATTGATAAAACTCAACTTGAGTATCCTGATGACTTTTTCAATATAGAAACCCCCTCTGAATTGAGTATTGCTATTGAGGAACATATCCAAAAATTGATGCATACTGATAATTTTACAATGAAGCTGGAATCATCAAAAGCTGGTGGGATATTTAAATGGTTAACTTCTGATGATCAATTACTATTAATTACGCTTTATAAGGTAGATCCAAGTAGAAAGAGTCATCAGAGCCTTCTAGAAACTCCATTAACTATACGATTGATTACAGGTAGTAGAGTCAATTCACCTTCTTATACACGCCAGTTTATGAAACTATTGTACTCAACATTTAATGAGATGCGCAAAGCAGATAGAGAACAATTTAATGAAATTTATCGTAGATTTTTAGATCATTCATTTCATCCATTTGAACAATTCTTATTTAATGAAGCTATTTCTATCAAAGATCCTAAATATAGACCCTCATGTAAATATATAAAAAGAGAAACTCCTGATCGTGATGAAAAAGGCTATATTGAAGTGGTTGACCCACCAAGACAACT
>JAOUKW010000430.1 GCA_029882335.1 Candidatus Heimdallarchaeota archaeon
AATAATCTCTCTATATGCAACCAACATCTGATGTTTTGGTATTTTTCTTGGGAATTTCGCACACATTTGAGCAGGTAGTCTTTTTCTCACTATACCTGAAGAACCTGAAGCATCTACAACACAATTTGCTTGGATTCGAATTTCTCCTTTTTCTGCACTGATACAGACTAAACCTATTAATCTGTTATTCGATACAATTGCTTCCTTTACTCTGGTTTCAGACATTACTTGAACACTATCGAATTGTGAGAGTGATTTGATTAATGCTTGTCCATATAGATGACGATCTACTGTTGCAGATCTAGATCCTAAATTCAAAATAGAATCTTTGCTTTTACCTACCAGTACTGCACTATCACATAATTCCGATAATTCTCCATTACTATCATTTGGTAATGGCAGGCCTATTTGATCATTCGCAAGCTCAGTATAAAATGGCGACAAAGCATCACCACATACTTTATCCCCAATTCTATCATAAGGTTTTTTATCTATTAATATTGTCTTTTTTCCATCTTTTCCTAAAGTAAATGCAGTTGAAACTCCTGCTGGACCTCCTCCAACAATTAAAATTTCCGTCTCGAAGTCAAAACCTATTTCCATGTTTGTAAGTCTTTTTCTTATTATTTTCAAGTTTTCGGCTAATTCATATTTTCTTACTCCTAAAAATATATAATTTTGATTTAAAAAATGGAAATAATAATTTTTTTTTTTTACCTCAAGAAAACTAGATATTAAAAGTCATGAATGAGATTGAAGTATAGTGTCTGCAACAGATAATTTAGAAATTGCAATCACCATTGCTGGGATTTTTATCTTATTTATCACTATATATCACGCTATTAAAGTGATAAAACTGTTACGAATAAATAATTATAATGTAAAAATGTGGTTTGGTGTTATAACATTGTTAATTATGTTTGTTCTAGGATATGCTGCAATTATTCCTATCATACTTCATATTGCCCTACCAATTGATATTGAATTAAATTTAATAGTTTCATTTGTTTATTTCTTCGGAGCAGTTTTTACCTTAGTTACACTTTCAACTGTGAGAAATATGTTAAGAGCAATATTAGGTAAAGAAATGTCTGATGACGAAGCTCTACGACTATTTATGGTGTATGCAGAAATGGAAGATTTGCATCCAAACAGTCAAAGGATTTTTGAAGTCAATTGTAGTGTTTGTAATAAAAATATACAATATTCAATTCCCTCAATCGTTCGATCAAATGCATCTTCTTTAGAAAGAGGTATATCTGTTGAGAAAATTTTTGGTACAACGAGTTACGTACTTAGACCGACTCATATCTGTTCAGATGGGCGAAGAGAGCTAAACATTGTACATGATCATAACTTAGAAATTAGATCAATCGAAAGTTCAAGATTATTATTTGGAGGAAACATTTAATGGTACGTTATGTTAGTACTGGGTCTATAATTCCTCTTGGCGATGGGTTAGTAGGTAAATCCGTTTTGACCCAATTTTTAATAAATACCGATCTAATGGATGATCAACAAATTTTGGATATACTAGAAAAAACTAAGAAATCTGTAAATCTAGAGATGGAGTTTTCTAAGGTGAATATTGAAATAGAAGATAAAATTATTGAGACAACTCTTCAATTCTATGTTTTTCCTGGTCAAGTACAAAAAGAATCAAATCGAACTGTAACATTTAATGAAATTATGCATATTTTTGAATTCTTACCCATGTTAAAATCAGCACACGTGATACTCATGGTTTATGATACAAGTAGGATTTTTACATTGAAATCTCTTGAAAATTGGTTATTGGTATCTATGGAAAAAGGCTGGGTAAGTAATAATACCTTAATTTATCTTATTTCAAATAAAGTTGATATACAACAACCTAATGTTGATTTTGTACAGGCACTCCAAGAGGGAATTATCAATTTACTTCATCAACAGGGATTACAAAACATGAATGATAATGTGAAAGTAATTAATACATCCTGTAAAACCAAAGAAGGAATTATACCTTTACGGGAAAATATTGCTCGATGGATAGCGACAAATGGTATTAAAAGAGTAATTTAATTGTATTCATCAAAACTTGCTCCTATATTATGACATCACTCAATAAGTTTATAAATTTTTGAAATTAAATTTTTTATGTGAAGTTATCACACTTTATAAAATTTTCAATTATTCTTGTTTTATTCTATTCCATGCAATTTCCAATTAGAATTTCATCTGAAGAGATTATTGTTTTTCCTGCTCAAATTATAGAACAAGGAAGTATTGATTCCGGTTTTGGAAATGACATATATATTAAAAACCAACCATTTTTCAATATGTTAAATGGTGAATTATGGAGTGAAGATCAGTCATTTGACACAACAATTTATGATGGTATAACAAGAACTAATCTTGGTTCTACATCTCCGTTAACTCCTATTCCTTTGAATGCAGCAAATGGATATTATCAATTCTCTAATCTAACAAATGACCCTCTTTCACTTCAATTTAACTATCAATATTATGATTTATTTAATTATAAATCTCCTGATGATAGTGAAACAATAAATACATTACTTGAAGAAGGGAATTTATATGGATTTAAGATAACTTTGTCTCATGGCAGTGCATATTCTATGGATTTATTCATTGATGGTATTTCAAATAACTTTGTGAATCTCGTCGTTTATGTAATTGATCCAAATGGAGAAATTTTCAATGTTGATGAAAAAATAAATCGAAATGTCAAGAAACAAATTCCAATATATCCCCTGCTTGATGGTATTCATACTATATTTTTATCTCCAGTAGGTGAAAATATATATCTCCAGACATTTGAATTCGTTGAATCAGAAGAAATCATATCTGTTGAACAAGGCTTTGGAGAAAGTATTCAAGATACAGAGGGTAGTAACATTTTTTATCAGATCGCAGGTATTTCAGGTGCTTCTAAGATATATGAGTTAGGTTCCATAGTAAAAAATAATACAATAATTATAGAAACTAGTTTATATACACCTATTGTAGGAACTAACTATCTAGGAGAGGTAGAAATAAAAGAATATTCAACCAATCCATTAGGAAACAATGTTAATAACGTTGTTGGTCAACTTCTCCCATCTCATTTTGATGAAGAGCTGATTATGAGTGTAACAATCAATCCACCTGATGATGATGATCCATCGGTTAAAAAAATTAAAGAAGATTTAGGTTTGGAAGAAGGATATGACATTGAATATTCATTTTGGGCAAATACATATGAACTTTCAGATCTACCAATAGGAAGATCATTTTATTCACCTGTTCAACCTTATTCGAGTAATTTTAATTATTATGTATTATCAATTAATCAACCTCATGTAATTAGTTTTAACGCAACCGCCAATTCAAATGCAAATTTTATTAGCAATGATGGAGGAAATCAAATTACTATTAATAGTAATACTCATAATATCAATGAAAATGGACAAAATTCTTTACAAATAATACCTGCTGGTGACTATACTGTTGAGGTTAGAAGAGGAATAGGGATGGAATTTAATTTATAT
>JAOUKW010000067.1 GCA_029882335.1 Candidatus Heimdallarchaeota archaeon
GATTAGCAGGGTCTTCATTCTGTGGCTTCTTTCTGCTTCTCAACCCATTAGGTTTCATCGAAGTCAGGATTTCCGTGTTATTTAACATTAGCAGATCACTCACAAAGTTATTGTAATTTAACTTTGATTACTAACGTATCTCCATCGGAGATTAGAACTTCCCATTGATCTATATTAGATATTTGAGCCTTCGGTCATTTTATTCAATATAGGGTGTGACCTAGTTCTTCTAGCATTAACATCTAAGTAATGCTAGATTTTGAACTATTGTAATTTCAGCTTAAAAACTACTGAATTGTAAATTGAGTCACAAATTGATGTATATACAAAAATTATCATGTTATCTGACTTGATATATATAAAGCATATAAAAAGAAAAATCATTTATAAATTACAATGATTTATGTATTAACTTTTATAAAAGACCTAACGATTTATGAATTTGTCGGGTAGTTATGTCATCTGAATCAAAATCTGAATCACCAGCAGAGGCCAAAAACAAGCAAGACGGCCTTGATTTCAAAATAATAATACAGAATTGTGTAGCATCAGTAAACCTTTTTACCTCAATTAATTTGGTTTCAATTTATCAACAATTAATTGATGATGATGTTTTAACTGTAAGTTTCAATCCAGAACAATTTCCAGGGTTGATTCTAAAGACAAAAGATCCTAAGATCTCTTCCTTGGTATTTTCATCAGGTAAATTGGTAATTACCGGTGCAAAGAGTACTGAAATGGTTCATACTGCAGTATTAGCAGTTATTGAGATTCTCAAAGAATCAGGTACCACCATCGAGGAAGAACCTGAGATTATTGTCCAAAATATCGTCGCCTCAGGTAACTTCAATAATAGAACAATTAACCTTGAGTTAGCTTCTATGTGGTTAGAACAATCAATGTATGAACCAGAACAATTTCCAGGTTTAATATATCGATTATCAGAACCCAAGACAGTTTTATTATTATTCCAATCCGGTAATTTAGTTTGTACCGGAGCTAAAACAGAAGATCAAGTTCATGAAGCAGTTCGAAAGACATACGATGACTTGGATGAAATTGAAGGTTTTGACAGTTAAATATCCATAACAATTAATTAATTTAGACACAATTCTGCAATTTCTCAAAATAAAATATTATTTTCTAACCTTTTTAATTTGTCATTAATTTATGAATATAACCACGGTAATTTACGGACGATAGCGTCATCAGATAATACATCAATTGCCTCGTATACACCTAGTTCTGTTAATTTAGTTAGTATGTTGAAAATTTGTTGACCTAAGATTTTATCTGATGTCTCTGCAAGTGCATTTTTTAATTCCATTACTGTTCCTTTGATACCAAATCTTTGTCTATACATGAGATTATGGCGTCTAATCCATCTGACAAATCCATTAACAGTCTCATCCAAGTCTCTTGCACCTTCAAATACCAATGAATACTTATCAATATCGGTGAATTCCTCGAACCTAGCCTGAAGTTCAATATTCCAATCTTCAAGTACTCCTGGAAGATTGATTTTTTCTTTGAATTCCTTCTCCCATGATGTGTTAGGATCAGAACATAAAATTGATGCAGCTTTAAATTCACGGTTTATATCTTGAATAAGTAATCTAAATCCCCATAAATTACTGTTTACTGGTAGTTCATTTAATAAATCACGGGTAATTTTAGGTACTTTTGTTCTTTGAGTTTCCATAATCATAACACCAATAGTTTCTGATATTTGATCTAACTTTCCCGCTTTCAATGCTCGATGTATTTCCTCACTCGGGAGCATGGTTTGATTATACATGATACGTTCATCACCTTTTTGGAGGGTTCCTTTAGTCCAATATTCAAGATCAAAGCTCTCTGAAATTAAAATAAATGGACTGTGACTTCCTATCATAATATTTGCCAAGAGTTTGGTATCACCTTGAATAAAATCCTCTGCTAATAATCCAGTGATTCTCCAGCCTGTGTTTGCCTCTCTAAATATTTCTTGCATTAAATCTTGCATCACACGAGTAAGTTCGCCCTCTCTCTTGGCATGGTGTAGGAGTCTCTCAAGTAATAGTGGAATACGGGCGTATCTTGACCCACGACCATCTATAGCGATTGTATCAAAATGCAGCACAATTGGTAGGAAATTATATTCCTCCTCTGTTTCTAAATATTCTATCTTCTCGGTGTCTGTTGGTTGGTCTAGCATTGCCGCTTCTTGCAGGGCTAAAAGCAGTTCCTCATCTGATATTGAATCCAATGATCCTTTTGATGTGGTTGGTTCTGACTTTTCAGTTGGAAAACCAAAATCTTCAAGTCCTGCAAATGGATTATCCATGTCAATAATACTTGGTTCCTCTTTTTTACTCTGCATCTCGATTTGAGAAAGTGGTTTTAATGGATGAGGTCCTAATTTCAATTGTGGTGTGTAATCTTCTATTGTTTCTAAGTCTGAGATAAAATGCTCTAATTGTTTATCTAAAATTTCAATTACTCTGAAATAACTCCACATGTAAGGTATTTTTTTGAATGTTTCCTTGTATTCTGCTAGTCTTGTTTTTGCCTCCGGTAGTGAAGTTCGAAATGCCACTGGCTCATTCATTTGTTGTTCTAAATTTTCAAGTGTGATTTCATTGGTTTTGCTTCTTTTTTTGGATTTTTTTGTGTTCATTGTAAATGAACCAGGAAACTCTTGTTGTCTGGTCACTACTTCGTCGGGAGAAAATAAGAAGAACCAAGAAAGCGGTACTAAATTTTCTCCAGAAAATGACTCTATTACCTGTTCACCATCTTTTGTTGGATTCACACCTATATAGAGATAGGTATTTTTCTTTTCCTCATGGTGATCTAACATTTATTCCCAATTATTTTCTCGTAATTATCTATAAAATAGTTTTTCATCAACTAAATTATTTTTTAAATAAACTGGAGAAATAGGAAATAAAAGTTCAATTCTATAATATATTACCATTTTTTATGTCATTCGAATCTTTGAAGATATTGTTTTTATAGTCCCATGTGTATATACTTATTTACCTCGCGGGTGTTTATTTATTTGAAGATAGGTGTAAATACCAAATCAAATTTCATGAAGGGATCTCAAATAAATAAAAAACAGTTAAAATTCTCAACAGAAAATAGTGATTTACTAGATGAATCAATCAAAGAATTAGATTTGGATAAATTTAAATCCTCATTTCAAGATCGCTTTATCAATTATAAGGCAATAATCAAGATAAAGAAATCTTTTGATAATATATCCGAAGATTTGGCCTATGAATGGGGTTTAGAACTGATTGAAGATGATGATCATAATTGCATGGTTGTGTCAGGACTTTTACTAGAAAGATCAAAAATATGGTTCCGAGATTTACCGAAAACATGCTCAATTATCAACGCATTGGCAGATTCAGAAGATTGGAAAATCAGACAAATTTCTATTGATTTTATGATCGCAATTATACTCAATAAAATTGGTGATTATCAATCCTTTTATTCCTCATATATTCAATCTGATAATTTATACTTCAGGAGAATAGCAATTTCTGCAGCAAAAAACATTTCTATAACTAGATCATTATCCAAAGAAACCAAGAGTGAGATACTTCATCTTGTAACTCCATTATTAGCTGAAAAAGATCCCTATGTAATGACCGTATCATATGAAGCTTTTAAAGATGGATTTGCTAGAAGTTGTCCTGAGGTAACCAAAACATGGTTAAACGGTTTAATTGATAAGATTGAAGATCCATATTCGAAGGCAACAATATTATCCATAGTATCTACACCATTAGACAAGGAAAATAATCTAACTTACTCACTTGATGTGATTGAAAGATATATAACTGAATCAGATCCAATTGTTGTGAAAGCAAGATCTAGTGCATTATATGAATTATGCAAAAAAGATGCTCTTCAATTATCTAATTGGTTAGAATCAAAAATGCATATTAATCAAATTGTTGATCATTGGGCTGATTTAGAGGCTGACGGGTTGATTGATGCACTCTATTAATCTATATGATATTAAGTCGCATTTTCTTTTATCTCAATAAACTTAGAAAATCAAAAATTTTCTTTTCTAATTCTTATTTTGCAAGGTATTTTGAATTATTTTTTCCAAGTTTGATGATATCTATGCTCATTTCAATAAGAACTTTCATAATCAATGGTGTGATAATATAAATGGTGCCTGCTAGAAGTTTCTATATGTTTATTGTAGAAGAAGAAAGCTACCAAGAGCTAAAGAAATTACGTGAACTCCGAGTGAATGGTGATCAAGCAGAAAAATTTCAACGAATTGAAATATCCGATCATGCATTAATAGCAATTAGAAAAAATGAATTTATCACAATTGTCGCAGAATATGAGATCGATCAATGTAGAGTCGGCCCTAAAATCGTTTATTTACATTTAGAACCGATTTATAATGCACCTATTCATAATGGATTAAAATTCAATAGCGTTATCTATTCCACTTTAACCACATTTGAAAATCCTGAAATGTGGACACGAAAAATTAGAGATCCCTTGGTAAAAATGGATGAATCTGATTTTAAGATACTTGTTAAGAAATTAACAGCTTAAAGTAATAATTTTATCTGTATATAATTTTTCGCTTTAATATTTACTAATTCATCAACATTTTTTCATCACATTCTGATTTAAAGATGTAATTACTTTAAAGCGAATTAAACTATTTACAATTATGAAAATTGAAACATTCTATGATGTACCAGTAGAGATCTTATCTTCAGAATATGGTTTATATAAACCGAATCTTGAACAATCAAATACAAGTGTTCTACCATCTATTGCTAGACATATGAATTTGAATAATAAAGAGGCACTAGACAACAAAGTATTCAATCCAAAATTGAATAAGAGAATTGCAGAACAATTTTCAGCAGGTGTGGAAAATCTAGTATTTTTCATCTGCGATGCAATAGGTGTGGTCCATTTAGAACAGTTTGGAGGATTTTTATGGGATAATATCACTAATCAGGGTATGGTTGGATCTACCATGTTTCCATCAATGACATCAACTGTGATGACCTCTATCAGCTATGGGATGAATCCATCAGACCATGGATTAGTTGGTTATAATATCTATAATGAGAAACTGGATACTATTTGGAATTCTCTGAATCTCAAATATCTAAAGGATGATAAAGCTACCTTTGTTTTAGATGAATACCAGATAAGTGATTTTGTTTCGGGTGATCCACTTATTGATATAATTACTGCCCCTGAAAATCAAATAACTGGTACTTTTCTTGCTCCAAATATGCCTTACAATCCCAATTTAATTGATTTGATTAATCCCAACCTGCAATCCATTCAGTATACCGACTATGCAGACGCAGGCAAACAACTTCTATCTCAACTCGATCAAGATGGTAGACAACTCATTGCCATCTATCTTGGCGATGCAGATATCGCTGGTCATGGATACGGACCTGATAGCGCATATTACAAAGGTGCAGTACAGGGTATAGAAAGATTAGTTTCAACAGTTACACAACATCCAAAATTCAAGGATGGATCAACAATTGGTGCTTTGACTGCAGACCATGGACAAGTACAGGTTAATCATGAAGTATCACAGTGGATGGATTGGGAAACTTGGAGAAGTATAAGGAATGAAGGTGTTACCTTATCAACAAGTGGTAGAGTACTTCATGCATATTGTGAACCTCGCGCTTTGGATAAGGGTAGGATGAAGTTAGAAGAATTGGCAAATAGTAGAGGTTATGTTATCGATAAAAAAGATGCAATCTCGATGAGTGGTGGTAATGATACATTTGAGATGAGATATGGTGACTTCATGATGATTATGGAAGATGGATATCTAGCAGATATTCCTGAAATCGTGCCGTTGGGTGATCCCATGCATTTACACGGACAACATGGGTCTTTGACACCTAAGGAATTATTTGTGCCTATTGGATTATTTGGGGGGGAATTGTAGAGATAGGGGATTTATTTCAACATTGATGAGTGTTTTCAGAAAGATTTGGAATGAATCGCGGAAAGTTCTGGAATGAAAAATTACTTTTCAAAAAGTTTTGGAATAGCTCGTATAAGTGAAAAATTCTTTATTTTAATTTTCTAAGATATCATAATCATCATTATTGTATGTATAGGATAGTTAAATATTAAATATATATTCCAACTGTTATAGTGTTTATCTTTCAAGGAGGAAAAATATGGGTTCTAAAAGAAGAAAAAATCAAAAGAAGAATGACAAATCAAAATATTCACCATTGTCAGATCATAGAAAAGTTAAGTCGAAATTAGTTTCACCAATGAACCAATTGAAATCGCCTATTGTTCAATATACTTGGGATAAAGATTTGCTACCTGAACATTTATGGATAGCTTTTCTTTTTGAATTCTATGAAGATAAAAAGGCTTTATTGATTTATGATAAATTTCTGGATACAATTGGAGATTTAGCAAATCTTGAACTCATCGGTTTTATAAGTGAGTTTGAAAAGATCAATGAAGAAATAAGAAACAAAATTATAACTGACTATCACGAATTAGTTGTTGAAGCAGTAATTACTCCATTCGGAGAATTTCTAAAATTATATCCATCATCACCCATGAGTTGGTTAACTCCTAAAAGCGAGGTTAAAGTAGAAGAATCAACTGAACACATAGAAAACTTAGAAAATTTTATTTCCAGTATTTTCGATGGTAAGAATGAAAAATCAGGTCATATTCGAACTATTCCTTTTAGGAGAGTACTTAAGTTTGGTATGATAAAATTTGCAACTGATAAAATTGATGATTACCTTGAATTATTGCCTAAGTATCCAAATTATTTGACTGAGACTGAAATTAGCCATGTGCACCAAATAACTAGATTACAAATGAGTATGTTCTTCAACTTAATTGTATTTAAGGATCACAAATTGGAATGGTCAAAAATTTTTTGGAATCAAAATGTAAAGCTAAGCAATTGTAAACCATTTAATTATGATTTAGTACCTTCTAAGGATCAAACAGAGAAGGATAAAGATAAAATTACAAAATTGATATCCAAAGTAGATAATAATATTGAAGTAGCAAAAGTATACCTTAACAATCTTATCATTGATTATGAGTTTAATATCTATAACTCTATTAAGGATGAAGTCAATTTAGGATTATTTTCTAGAATTACCCGATTGTATGTAATTATGTTAGACTATCCACATCTATGGACAAAAGACCTTGGAGGGATTATTTTGCGTTGTCTTATTGATACTGTAATCACCTTTTCATATTTAATTAAATTCGGAACAGAAAGCGAATATGAAGAGTTTATCAAGTATGGAGAAGGTAAAGAAAAATTGTTATTATTACATATGCAAGATACATATACAACGGAACAGACTTTGAATAATCAAGATGTTGAAGAAATTGCAAATGCCCTAGGAGGTGGTTTTACACCTGAATTAATTGATATTAACCTTTCATTTTGGACTTCTATTAGTGCTAGAGATATGGCAAAAAAAACAGGTTTTGAAAAATATTATCGACTGGTTTATGATCCAACTAGTTCAGACATTCATGGAACATGGTTTAGTTTAAAATCTGCAAATCTAACCCGTTGTACTCTAGCAATTCATAGGTATCATAGAATACCAAATTATTATGAACCAATGATGAACTTAGGATATTGCATAACAAGCCAGGAAATTTTCATTCGATCAATAAATATTGGTATAAAAAATTTGAATTTTCCAAAGGACGTGAAATTTAAAAAACTATCATTTTGACATTAACAAGATTATTCTTGCTAACGGCATCCAAAAGAGATTGCATTGATAATTTACTTAATTTAGCAATAATCTATTTTTCAACAACTCCTATTATAATTTTACATTTGTCATCTACAATAGAGTTATCCCATTTTATTACATATAATTTTTCCATATCAAGTTCTTCCAATCTGGGTTTATAGTAATCCAACAATTTCTCAATATTTTTCTCAGATGACCGATAAAAAGTAAGAAAATGTTTTTCTACTCCAATTGTAAAAGCATGATCTTCTGTATCACTTTCCCATTCTTCAATCTTATTGTGAATAAGTTCTCTTGCCTCTTGATCTAAATCCATCAATAATATTGAAACTACAGTAAAATAATCTGGTTTTTGCTTATTTAATATCTTCAATAAATATTCAAAATATTTTGACATTTCTTGGCGAGGAAGTTTGGGTAAAGGTTCGTTTTTATCCAACAACAAATTTGCATCTTGTGCATAAAAATATGCATCAATGTCTTCCATAAACCCATCCAAGAATATAGTGTCCATTTTATCAATTTCTTTCTCAGTTTCCTCAGACAAATAACCATTATTTTTTAGGTATAAACCAAGAAACTCTAATTCATCAATATGCCCAAGCTTCTCTTTTCCTTTAAAATTAAATCTTCGTTTAAGATAATGTATTAATTGAGATGGATATCTAATTAGATCTGCAAATACATACAAATCAAAAATATTTACTGCCCAGAAATTATATCCAGATACTAAATTTAGTTTATTCATTAAACCTAAATTGGTAATTGAATCACCAATGTTTTCTAATAAAACAGATATAGGTATTATATTATCAAAATCGTTGGAATTTATTTCAACTATCAATGTTTTCCTATTTTCCTCATAAAACTTTGCAGAAGAATTTGTACTAATATAATTCAGAGCTCGTTCTGCTTGTTCAAATGCTTTACCAATAAGTTCTTCCATGCCCGACAAATACGATTTTACTGATCCTCTACTTGCACTATCAGGTAGCATACCAGCCTTCACCTCTATCAAAAACAATGCTCTATCTTGAATAATCATTATATCTAATTCATAATCTCCATAATATAATGAATTAAATGTCTTTGATGAATCGCTTTGTAGTAGTTTTTGAAACAGCTCTTTAGTTTTCTTTTCTGTGAACTTATCTCTTTGTTTTAAAAATTTTTTAATATAGGATTTATTATTAATTTTAATCAGATTTTCTGATATACTCAGTAGATTTCTTAGTGGAAGTAAATGATGGAAACAATAATAATTTTTATCATTAAATATTATTGGTTGGTAGTGTATAGCTGTGGGGTTTAAGATGTTGTATGCATAATTGGGAGGTGCGAATATATCTTTATTATTACCAATTTTTAGAGAAATCGCTTTTAGCATATCTTTTTCTAGATCAGAATTTGGTCTTATTATAAATTTCAATATAGGTTCAGGATTACCTCCTAGTTCTTTTTTATTTTGAATTATTTTATCATAAAGGTCAAAATTTCGATTTTTAATATCTTCAAATATTGTTTCTCGAATTTTTTCAATTTTTTCATTTTCATCTGTAATTGTCTTTCCAATTATATCAAATTGCTCTACCAGGTAATCAGATAATTCCAAATTACCTTGCTCAAAGGATAACATATAATTTTCATATTTATCTTGCATTTCATTCATTAAGCTTATTATATCAGTTTCTAAAAGGTACTTTCTGAGTACATTTTTGGTAGTTTGATTAATAAAATTCCAAATATCCAATAATGAAAATGATATTTTTTCCCCAAATTCATTTGCATTGAAGCTCGATATCAAATGGACGAACTCATTTATGAACAAATAATAATGGGTTAAGTAATAATGTCCTTTAAGGTTCATACTTTTCATAATTAGCCGAAATCTGATTTCTTGTTCTTTTGGACTATACCGATCTTCAGCAAATTCTGTAAAGAAATAATTTTTTGTTGCATGAAAAATGCTTTCAATGATCTGATATATCTCTTTAATAATATTAACATTATCTCTAGGTATCTCAATTTGCGTTGAGGTGTACTCCAGAGATAATATAAAACTCATCAGATATTCTATAGCAATTTCATCATCAGGAAAATTATCAAGTCCAGATTTAGCTTTTAACATATTACTATTCTTAGACAGCAAGAGAATATGAGAAAGTGCTGTTAAAGTTTGAATTGGATTATATTCAAGCAACATTTGCTCCAATTTTGAAAAAAGTATTTCCATTTGTTTCTTAGTTTCTTTTCTTAATTTTTTGATTTTTTCTTTATCAGGAAAGGACTTTTCACCCAATCTTTCTCTTTCAGTTGTCTTTGTTTTAGATTTCTTAATAACCTTCCCTGATTTTTTATCAGCTTTTCTTCGAGCTCTACTTTGTTTTTTCTTTCTCATTTAATCATCTCCTCTTTTTGGTAAATTGTAAATTCTGTGATTAACCTCTCCAAATACTCTATCCATCATATCATTCCATCGATAAATTCCAAGATCGTGCCACTCTCCTCTTTTGATGGCAATAACTATTCCTCCAATTCCTGCATCGTTAGCATTTGGTAATCTACCCAAATTTATTTTCAGTGTAATTAATTCTCTTTCTGCATTTGCAAAACCATCTTCTCCAGTAAATACAAAGGACCTGAGATTAACCCTATCAAATACATGTTTTAGCATATCATTCCAAACTCGAACTCCAAATTCATGAAAATCTCTTCTGTCAATAGCACGAACAACAGCTTGAACATCTTTATCTTTATTACCAGGTAATCGACCATTTTCAGATTCGAATTGTTTCATAATTTTTATTGCCTGTTCAAATCCTCTCTCTCCCTTTAGTTTAATATTTTTATATTTAGTACCAAATGCTTTGAAAAGAAGTTCACTCCAATTGTCAACCTCAAATTCTCTGAATTTTCCCTTTTTTATTGCTTGTCTAATCCCACCTATCCCCTTATCATTTGCTTGTGGTAGCCTCCTCTCTCTTTTCTCAACTGCCTTGAGCTCTTCAATCGCTGTTTGCAATCCTTTTTCACCATAATATTTACCTCTATGTCCTGCAAAGTTATATCGACCAAATAATTCTTTCATAAGTTGATTCCAAGAAGTAACTCCAAATTCCGCCCATTCTTTTCGTTTCAATGCACCAGTAATCCCTTGCATTTCAGTTGATTTTGGTAATCGCTTGTGCTTTTTCTCAAACTCAATCATTTCTTGTTTTGCAAATTCAAGCCCTTCTTTCCCTCCATAGATGTTTTGTCTGTGATTTAGTTCTCCAAACGTTACCTTAAGCAGATCATTCCATGTCTTTATTCCATGGGATACATAATATCCTCGACTTATTGATCCATTGATGCCATTCATTCCTTCATCCGCAGAAACAGGCAACCGTTCATTATCATCATAAAATTTGATTAAAACTCCTTGAACAAAGTGTAAACCCTTGAAACCAACATATGTATTAGGTGATACCCGATTTACCTCACCAAATACGTACATAAGCAAATCGTTAAAAGATTTTATACCAAATTTTTTCCATCTTTCATTGTGAGCAGCATTTATTATACTAACAAATTCTTTATTTTTGTGACTTGGTAACTCACCAGTTCGTTTGTGATATTCTCTTAGTTCATATTTTGCAATTTCAAGTCCTTTTTTACCCATATATCTCCTTGTATTAACATTTACCTTTCCAAATACACTTCTCATTAAATCGTTCCAGCGATTAATATTAAATTGCTTGAAATTACCTCTGCTTATTGCATTTGATATTCCAACCATATCTGGATGACTGATAATTGGTAATTCATCAAACTCTTGTTGAAATTCCAACAATGCTTTTTTTGCTCTCTCAAATCCTTCAATACCTTCATAAAGTCCTTTAGCAATATTTACTTCATCAAAAACATAGAGCATCAGCTCATTCCAAGAAAATATTCCATCTTCTTCAAACAATCCTCTACATACAGCATTATTAACTGAAACCAAATCCTTACTGGTTGGTAATTGAGAATATTTTTCATGATAATCTTTCATTTCATCAATTGCTTTCTCAAGACCACCTTCTATTGCATATTTTACATCGTTACGTTCATTGAAAACAAACATCATAAGATCATTCCATGATTGGATATTGTATCCAGTCCAGTACCCTTTTTCTGCTGATTTTCTGATTTGTTCAAATTTGGATTTTGGACTAATTGTAGGATAAATATCGTTTTCATCATAATATAACTTCATATGATATATCGCATATGCAAACCCTATACTACCTTTCCAACCATTTGATTTGAAGAGGGCCTCTTTTATATTCATTCCATTGGATAGGTGTCTTGCTAATCTCCTAAGTGTTCTAGTTGATTGTTGGAATTGCTCATCTGAGTGTGATGCTAATCCAGTGTTGTAATATTCTTCAACTTCTTTTCTTGTTTCAAGTACCAATTCTTGATACCATTCAGGAAAATGAACAATGTCAGAGATCTCCCACAATTTTGGATTATTCCAATTTGGTATACGATTAATCTGTTGAGGTACTACAAACTCTTTTGTTTCATATTTTCTAACTCTCATTGAACACCAACTCAATTAACCATAGAATTATCCCTGATTCATTAATTCAGTTAATTTAATGAATGAATCTTTTAGGACAACCCTAACATTCGATGAAATTGTTTCCAGTTCACTCACAACTTTGATTGGTAGTCCTAGATTGTTATGCATAACAAAATTTCTTAGATCTTCCATTCTGTTGACTAAATTTATCAAATCATTTATTTGTGGACAATATTTCAGAAACATAGAATGATTTGCTGAAATCAATGTTGTAAGGTGATCTGTATTTGTAAAATAGAGATCAGAAGGAAATTGTGATTTATCATTCCAAACTGAATCCGCACGTAATTTCTTTACATTGCCTATAGACTGTTTGATTTTTGCATTAATCGCAAGTTTAGGATTACTTGAGTTAAATGGTGCACCTGTTTCTATTTTTGCTACTAGATCCATAAACCTTCTTACTGTATTTTCTATTATGAAAATAAGCATGTAAGCATTTTGCATTTTACCTGCTTCTTCCAGTACAGGACGAATTACTTCATCCATATTTAGAGGTGCATTTAATTCATCAATCTTCTCCCTTTTCTTTTGCTTTTTCTTCTTTTCTCTTCCAATTTTTACCCACTCTCCTAATTCATTTTGTGTTTCTTCCCTACTGGCAATAATTTTTTTGGTTCTTCTTGTAATTTCTGATTTCTCTCTTTTAGTTTTCGCTTTTTTTGAATCATAATCTCGTGTATGAATTAAATTTGTATATTCGACTGTTCGATCTGCAATTTGATCTTTTAGGATTCTTACCAACTCACTATCGGAAAAATCATTTCTTCCTTGCGTCGGCTGTATTTTATCATCAATAATATAAAATTCTCCAGAAAATCTAAGTCTAACCTGTACACGCAAGGATTTTCCGATTTTATCTAAGTACGCAAACCACTTCTCCCGGTCAATTACAACAATATTTTTCTTTCTTAATTGTATACCCCTTAAATTGATCTCATCAAGTGCTTTTGATTTTGAATTTGCAGTAATCCATCCAAATGCAATAACATTTCCTTCATTATCTTTGATTTCATAATCCCTAAAGTAATTTGGATCTACTGATAGATCATCTTGATGTAATTTATATAATTGTTCACCATTAAAGATTATCTGCACTTTAGGAAAATCACTATCATTACTGATTTTATTTTGGATATTTTCAGACATTTCATGAAATTCTGTTGCTACCTCTGATGGAAAGTCTAGTGGGAGGATATTTTGTAACTGCTTTCTAAAATTTGAAAATCCTGAACCATTGGAACTAAATAATTCATCTTTGATAAATTGTTTCAATCCCTTAAGTGTTATTCTAGTGAATGATGAGTTTTCATCATGTTCTGATCTAACTATTTGAAATGTAAACTGGGTTAATTGGGTTAACTCTTGATTTGGATTGTCAGAAGCGAGTTCTTGCCATTTTCCAACCGGTAGAGTTACAATTCCTTCATTTCTAGAATTTTTTGACTTTGTAACAATTTCAATTTCATTGCATATTGATGTTCCAGCATAAATCCC
>JAOUKW010000068.1 GCA_029882335.1 Candidatus Heimdallarchaeota archaeon
AATTCCGATTTGAGAAGGGCAAAGATGACAATAAAGGCGGATCCTGCTATATTTTTACAGCTTGTTTCAAAGAATTTATCTGCAAATCACGAAGAATGGATTGATTGGAAAGCTGAATTACAAAAAAACGAAGAATTAAGGGAAAAGGAAATATTGGGATTTTCAAAGGATAATGCTAAATTAATTAATCCTGTAAAATTCTTCATTCATTTAAAAGATAAACTTCCCGAGAAAACAATAATTATTGCTGATGGTGGTGATTTTATTTCAACCATGTCATATATAATTCAACCAAATCAACCATTAAAATGGATGGATCCGGGTCCATTTGGTACATTGGGGACTGGTGCTGGATTTGCAATTGCTGCAAAATTATGTAATCCCGATTACCATGTATTCCTTTTTTATGGTGATGGATCTATTGGTTTTTCGTTATCTGAATTTGATACTTTCATACGTCACAATATACCAATACTTGCAATTGTTGGGAATGATGGTGCATGGTCACAAATAGCAAGAGAGCAAATTTCATTATTTGGAAGTGCTGTTTCAACTAAATTAAAACAAAGTGAATATCATAAAGTAGTCGAGGGATTTAAAGGAAAAGGGATTTTGATAAAAACGCTTTCTGAGGTGTATCCTGCTCTTGAATCTGCATATGATTATTTACTCCAAAACAAAGCAGTTCTTTTAAATGTGTTATTAGATAATTCTGATTTTAGAAAGGGTTCAATATCAATGTGATTTGTGCATTTTATTGATAAAGATACTGGACACTCCTTACTTTAATTCAGGTACGAACACATAGGAGTAAATAATTCTTAAAAATTTAAAAGATTGGATAAATAAAAGAGAGTTATATTGAATGGATAAAGTAAAGATCAAAAATAAAATCGACAAGAAAAAATCAAATCTTTGTATTGGAATTGATTTGACATTGAAAGAGGATGAAAAATTAAATTTTGCATTAGATTTAATTGATCAAACCCACGAATTTGCAGTAGCATATAAACCAAACAGACAATTTTGGTTGGGATTTACATTAGATGATATGCAACAAATAACTAATAGAATAAAAAAATATGATTGTATTTCAATTATGGATCATAAATTATCTGATATTGGATCAACTAATAAAGCAGCCTTAGATTGGACAAAGCAAGAAGGATTTGATTATATCACGGTATCTCCATTTCCTGGTAATTTGAGACAAACTTTTGAATATGGCAATCAAATTGGCATTGGGATTATTGCTTTAACATGGATGAGTAATCCCGAATATTTGTGGATAAATCAATTAAATGAAAGTATTATAGATATGAGCTCAAAATATGCGCATGGTATTGTTGTAGGTACAACTTCTAGTGTTAATTCTAATGTGATTCGTATGATATCCGATGTATGTGACTCTCAATTTGTTCTTGCACCTGGAATTGGATTCCAAGGTGGTGATCATAAATTTATGAGTACATTCTTTAACAAATCAATCATATTTAGTGTTTCTCGTGGTATATCCCTTGCTGAAAATCCATACGAGTCTGCAATGGAGTATTATCATTTACTTAATAAATAAATTTCAATTTAGTTTAAAATATAATATATCCGGTAACTCAAATGAATAAATCGGTCATTGAGTAGATACCTAATAAAATAGTTTTAAAATAATGTGAGCATAATAAGTATTAGAATTTTAATTCAATTATTCCATTAAACTATTCCAATGATTGAAGGTTTTTAATAGAATATTGATTTCTCGACTCTAAGGGGTGTAAAATGGCAAGACTCTCGAAGATAATTGCAGATATTGTGCTGGAAAATTTAATATTGATATCTGGTGGAGAAATTAACATTACTGAAGATCAGATTAGATCAGAAGAAGATGATCTAGCAAGAGAGATATTTATGGGGTTGTTGATACTTCATGAAGAATTAAAGTATAAAGAAGAACGTCAAAAAGAACTTGAGAAGGAATTACGTGAACGAGAACGATTATTTCGAGGTGTTTTTGAAAATGCGCCGTTGGGAATTGCTTTGTTGAATTTAGATCGTTCCTTCAATATGGGTAATCCTCAGCTTCTAGATATGCTTAATTATACAATTGATGAATTAAAACAGAAAAATGAAAAAGAAATAATCTTTCTAGAAGAGTCTGAAACAACAACTGATGATGATGAAAAGTATATAGAACTAACAGATAAACTGATTGAAAGTTTCAAGACCGCAAAAAGGTATCTTACGAATAATGATCAAATAATCTGGACTGAAATCACCTCTGCTTTGATTGAGGATGAATTAAAACAGCCTGAATTTATCGTTTCCATCATTGAAGATATTACAAAGAGAAAAATAATCGAGGATGAATTAATGCTAAAATCTGAGGAATTAAAACGTTCTAATGCTGAACTAGAACAATTTGCTTATGTCTCTTCTCATGATTTACGAGAACCACTTAGAAACATTGCAACCTATTCTCAATTGATTTTAAAAAGATATAGTCAAGGGCTTGATGAAAGAGTAATAGATTGGTTGACACAAATTAAAGATTCCACAGCTAGAATGCAAAATATGATTCGAGATTTACTTCAATTTTCAAGAATCGGTAGAGTTGATCTGAAATTTGTTGAAATTGAATTGAAAGTAGTCATCCTAAATGCAATAAATAATCTAAATCCGCTGATATTTGAAACTGGGACAAAAATAACCTACGATGAAAAACTACCCTTTGTTATTGGCGTGAAGACACAATTAATCCTCTTGTTCCAGAATTTAATTAATAATGCAATTAAATATAGTAGAAAGGGAATTGAACCGGAAATTAAAATCACCGTGGATAAAGATGAAAATAATTGGATAATTAGTGTAATGGATAATGGAATTGGAATTTCAGAGAAATATTTTCAATCAATATTTGTAATCTTTCAGAGATTGCATAGCAAGACTGAATACTCGGGTACTGGGATTGGATTATCAATTTGTCGAAAGATTGTTGATTTTCACAATGGAAAGATTTGGCTTACATCAAAAGAGGGTGAAGGTACAAATTTCTATTTTACTTTGCCTATAGAACAAAAATCGGAGAGAGATTATGAAAATTTATGATTTTGTATATATTGATGACTGTGAACCTGATTACTTAATTTTTTTAGAAGTACTAGAAGAATTAAATTTTAAAGGAAATGTAAAAAGATTAGTTGATGGTGAGTTAGGCCATGAGTTTCTATTACAATTAAAACAAGCAGAAAAAAAACCAAAGTTAATTATTTTGGATTTAAATATGCCAATTCTTCATGGTATGGATCTTTTAAAAATAATAAAAATGGATGAATTTTTGAGAACTATCCCTGTAATAATAATGTCTTCATCAGAATATGAGAAGGATATTCAAAATTCATACTTCAATTATGCTAATTCATATATTGTAAAACCTGATGATTATGATTCTTTATTAAAAACAATGGAATGTATAATTAATTATTGGTTTAAGATAGTAAAATTATAATTCCATTATCGATTGATATTAATAAAATGAAGAAGATATTGGTTATCGTATAGGTGATTTAAATAGCAAATGAAGATGATTTTATCAATTCCAGGATAAATGTCTTAAGTGTTGAAGATTCACCTGATGATTATTTTATTTTGGATATGTTTATTAAAGAGCATTTCCCTACAATTCAATTAACACATGTTATCAATCTAGATGATATGTACAAATCATTAAAAAATTACGATTTTGATATTCTTTTATTAGATATGTATGTTGCAGGAGAAATATCTATCAATAATATTCCTGATTTAAAAGCGCAGTTTCCGAAATTGGAAATTATTGTGATTTCCGGTCAAGATGATGTATCTGTTGTGTTAGAGTGTATTCGGTATGGAACTTCCTATCTCATGAAAGGTGCATATTTGGAAACCGATTTAATTAGATCAATCTCAAATACCTTGCGTCTGATAGAATCTCAACATCAAGTAACATTAATGCAGAATTATATCTATCAAGAAGATAATTTTCCTTGGTTGCTTTTTAAAATGGATAATACTGTAACAGAAGCTGTATTATTCAAAAATTTAGATAAATTTTCTTATGCACTTCAAGATCAGGAGGAAATTTTTCTTCAAAAGTTAATGATGTTTGTAATAGTAGGGTTAGGTCAAGGTGATCAGTACAATACTGGTTTATATGCCTTACCTGCGTCATCAATGAAGGATCATCAAATGTTAGTTTACAGCTTTAGAATGTCTGATAAAAATGCAACAGATCATAGATTAAAAATTGGATATTTTATTTTTTGTGTATTTTTTCCTGTGTTCTTACGTCAATATCTACCTAACTTGCAGATAATTCAAGAATTTGTCGATGAATTATTTGCCCAATTTGATGATTTAGAATCGATTACTGAAGCCAAAGTTAAGGAAATACGCAATCAAATTATTACTTATCTAAGAAATAATATCACTATTAGCTAATATTTTTCCTTTCAAAACTTTGCCTTCCCATAATGACCAACCACATTTTGATTTAATCCAATTTTTATTAATTTCTGTTATATCATTCGGGTCAATAAGCATTTGTTTTTTATTTATTTCTATTCCTACTTTACTTAGTAGAAGTTGTGGATTATAAAATGTAACGTTTTCTAGTATTTTGCGTGAAATTTTTTGATTTAGAAATCTATCAAGAAGTACTGGATATAGTTCTTGAACTCCTGGTGCTCCTGCAACAATTTGTTCTTTATCAGTTAATGTATGTGGTGCATGATCACTAGTAATAATGGGAATTTTTCCTTCTTCTAGTAATGAATTTAATATTTTGACATCACTTTCTTCTCGTAATGGAGGATTCATTTTTGCTAAATTACCTTTGTTATTCACTAAATCCGTTGTAAAATCCAAATATTTGGGTAATATATCCCAACTGATAAGCTTTTGTTTTGACAATAACTTTGCCCCTTCTCCCGTGGATACATGGGTGATATGAAATAATTGATTGGGATAATCATTAGCAAATTCTATTACTTGTTTAATCCCTTCTATCTCCGCTATTTTTGGTCTCACTTCTAACTCTTTCGAGTTGTCATATCTGTTACTAATAAATTGTGATGACTCTGCATGAACAAAAATAATTGATGTTAATCCTTCTAATAGTTTAAAACCTTTCAACAAGTTTCTCTCATGAATGGATAGATTTCCTGTAGAATCTGCAAGAAAAACTTTCAGTAATTTAACATGTTTTGCAACTTTTTTTAATTCTTGTGTTTCTACCGCCTGATTCGTAAAGCCACCAATAACATGATATCCTTGATAATTCTTTCCTATCTTCAGTTTATAATTGATGTTTTCAAGGGTATCTGTTACAGGTATATTGTTTGGCATATCAAAAACATCTGATATGCCTCCTGCATTGGCAGCGTTCATCCCTGTGGATATATTTTCTTTATGCTCCATTCCTGGTTCTCGAAAATGAACATGTAAATCAATTCCCTGTGGTAATAAGATCAGGTCATTATTTTCGTTTTTCATGATACTCAAAATTTAGAGTTGATCTCTAATGTTATTCTCTAACATTACTCTATCACAATATAAACATCGAACTAATATGGGGTCTCTCTGCATTAAATAGAATTGTCTGACTACAGGTTCATTCATATTTGTAGCACAAGTTGGATTATTACATTGCAATACACCTTCAAATTCATTTGAAAAATGCTTGTCAGAAAGTGTAAATTGTTCATTTACCTTGTAATTATTGATTATTGATATTTTTGATTGGGGTGCGATTAACCATATTTTTTTCAATTCTTCAATGCTTAAATTTCTGTCTTTTAATTTAATTATATCTTTTGTTTTCATGGATTTTGAATTAACACGAATTGCTACTGCAATTGTATTTTCCACTTCATCTTTGATACCAAGGATCTTTAATATCTGTAACGATTTTCCTCCTGGGATTTTATCAATTACAGTCCCGTTGGGAATTTTACTAACTAACATCTTTTGTGTATTTAATTCATCACTCATTTTAATCACCCAGCATCATATAAAGTAGTGCCATTCTAACCCAAACTCCATTTTTTGCTTGTTGAAAATATCTCGCTTGTGGTAATTGATCTACCTTGTAATCAATTTCACCAACCCTTGGTAGAGGGTGCATTATAATCATATTTTGTTTGGCTTTTTTAATTAAATCAGTATTAATTATATATGATCCTTTTACCCTTTCATAAGTTGCCTCATCAGGAAATCTTTCTTTTTGGACTCGAGTTACATACAGAACATCCAGTGTGTCAATTGTATCCGATAAACTTTCTTCTACTTGATAAGATAATTTTCCCTCAATATCTGTAAGTACTGTCATACGTGCTTTCAATTGAGGGGGAGAGTATAGTTTGATTTTAATATCCTTATATTTGGAAAACGCGTATAACAATGAGGGTATTGTTCTTCCAAATCGTAAATCACCTAATAATCCTATTGTAAGTCCGTCAATTTTATTAAATTCCTTCTTTATAGTATATATATCCAATAATGCTTGTGTTGGATGTTCTTGAATTCCAGTTCCTCCCGAAATAACAGGTACACTTGAATATTCTGAAGCAACTCTACCGCTACCTTCTAAAAAATGTCTCATTACAATAATATCTGAATAGGCTGCAGCCATTCTTATGGTATCTGCAATGGATTCTCCTTTTTTAACCGAGGATGTGGCTGGATCTGCAAATCCTAATACTTTTCCTCCTAATCTCAACATTGCAGATTCAAACGATAACCTTGTTCTTGTGCTCGGTTCAAAAAAAATATTTGCTAATATTTTACCTTCACAAGAATTTGCGAATGCTTTTGGATCATTTTCTATTTGGAGTGCTTTATCTAAGATTGCATCAATTTGCTCCTTAGTTATATCTTTGATGGAAACTAAATGTTGGAATTTTTGCACTAAATCACTATTAATTCTCACATTATTTAGTTTAACGACAGAAATTCGGTGATCAGCAAATTTTTTCTCTTTGTTATTGAAAGAGTATACCTTACAATAATTTTCTTGCATTTATTTTTATCAATAACAATAGCTTTTCAATTTAGATTTAGCTGTGTTAAAATAGTGGACTTAAAATTAGAAATCGCGAAAAGAGGAGAAAAGGCACTGGATTTTCTACTAAAGAGAGCAAATGAATTGATATATCCTGAAAATCCTCTTAGAGAAGCAGCATTGCATTACCCTCAAGCAGGTGGGAAAGGATTCCGACCCGCGATGTTACAGTTAGTTTGTGGTGCTTTAGGGGGGAATGAGGACGAATCAATACCCGTCTCTGCTGCAATTGAGGCTGTACATGTTTCTTCTTTAATTCATGATGATTGGATGGATACTGACGAATTGAGGAGAGGTAGACCCGCTGTTTGGAAAAAATGGAATCCTACTATTGCAATATTGGCAGGAGATGTGCTATATGGTGTTGCTTTTGCAATTGCAGGTGAAATACCGAATTTAACCGATGAATTACGGTATGCAATATCTAAGGAGTTAGCTGAAATTTATATAAAATTATGTCATGGTCAAATGCTAGATATTGGATACGAGGATATAAATTTTAATGATTTATCAATTGAACAAATAAAAAACATGCAATATTTAAAAACTGGTGTATTATTTGAATTTTCATGTGTAACTGGTGCGAGATTAGCATTAAACAAATTGGAAGATGATTTCATAGATTTAATCCGTGAATACGCAATATTTTCTGGCACTGCATTTCAAATTCAGGATGATATTATCGGTTTAATTGGAGAGCCTGATGAAATTGGCAAACCAGTAGGTTCAGATATAATTGAGGGAAAAAGAACCATTATTGCAGTTCATGCAGTGAATAATGCAAATCCAAGTCAAAAAACTGAATTACTTTCTATACTTGGAAATAAATCCGCTACACCTACTGATATCGAAAGATGCTTGCAATTAATGCATGAAATAGGTTCTATTAATTATGCAAAAGCATTAGCTACCGATCTAGCTCAAAAAGCAATTGAAATTACTGATCTACTCCCCAAAAATAAAAATACCGAATTATTGAAAGCGTTTGGTAGCCATATGGTTGAGAGAAATTTTTAATTATAAAAATAATAAAATAGAACCAATAATAATTGTAATCATACCCGGTATTCGATGAATGATAATCTCCTTTAGGAATTTTTTTCCAAGATAGGCAGTTACGAAAATTGATATTAAAGATAACGGTTCTGCAATTGTCACTGGCAATTCTTGTAATGCAATTAATAAGAACAAATAACTCCAACCATTGGCGAATGCAGCAAATGTAATGTCTTTTCTATTATTATTCATGATTTCTCGTATTTGCTTTCCTTTTCTGGAAACTATTGAGGGCAATAATAAATAGAAACCGACAAAAAAATTCATCATTATTGCATATACTCCTGGATTTGAAAATTCTATATTCATTGTATCTATAATTCTACCTATTGCGAGGAAAAATGATCCAAGTATCATAATGAGTGATCCTTTGGATTTTAGCAATTCGTTAAACCGATTGTGAAAAGAACCTGGATAGAGTAAAAATACTCCAAAAAAAATCAATACTGCACCAAATAATCTTAATGATGTGATAGGATCCTCTAGAAAAAGATAGCTAAGAAAAAATAACCAAATCAACGATGAATTATATAGAGGTGCAATTAATGAGGTATCTTCTAGTTTAATTGCATACACATAGCAGTAAAAGCCAATTGCATATACCAGTGAACTGACCATTGACCATCGAGATTGATATATCTCTGAGTATGTAAATTGTTCATTATTTATTACAATTGAAGGTAAGAGAAAAATTGATGCTAACAAAAAAAATAATGAAGCTACAACCATTGAATCGTACTTTTCAAGTCTTTTTATAAATAATCTTTCTGAACCTAATAATACAATTCTACCTATCATTGCAAATATTGGAACAATAATCATAAATCATGCAACATTATTATCCTATAATATCCTTTCAATAATTATCCTAAAATAAGGATAGATCTACTAGAAAATTGATTACTTAGGTTTAATTATACGAAGTGACATATATTATGTTAGAGATGAAATCTATACGGGCTGATGATTTTGCGGGATATTTAGAAATTCAATTTCCAGTAAAAGTACGTTTGCATCAATCATATCAAATTCTTCAATTAAATTTACTAATTGTTGATGAAGATCATCGAGATAAAGGAATTGGATCAATGGTAATGAATCGAATTATTCAATATTCGGAAATAAATTTATTAGATGTGGTAGTTACTCCAACAGACCATTTTGGATCAAGATTAAGGAGATTAAAAAAATTTTATAAGCGATTTGGATTTGTAAGATTTCGAAGTAATTCATATTCAATGATACGATATTGCGAATTTTAGAAGAGTAATTACATTTTAACTATACCCTTGTCCATAATCTTAACTAATTTGATTTTGGAAAGAAAATAATTGATTTCCAAAGATGACGATTTGCACTTCAATAGTGAAATTAATAATTTATATAGCTTTAAAAATGAAGTAATAGATAGATTGGAGTATCGAGAGGAACAATTAGTAGTTAGAGAGGGTTCACCTCCAGAAGCCGCAGTTTTGTTTTTATTATTAATAAATACTAATCAAACAAATGCTCAACATTATTTAGATAATATATATTTACTCCTTGAAAAAAGATCTAAACATTTGAAGAAGAATCCCAACGATATGGCTTTTCCTGGAGGTAAAATGGATGAGGCTGATGAAAATATAATTCAAACTGCATATCGTGAATCTCAAGAAGAACTGGGAATTGAACCAGAAAAACTTGAATATTTAGGAACAATGGATGAATTTATTTCATCCTCAGGAACCATTGTACGTACAGTGATAAGCTGGCTTGAAATAGATGACCATATCAATGATTTCAGAAGGCAAATGGAGAAGAAATTCAGTCCAAAAACTTCTGAATCTGAACGAACAGTAGTGATTCCACTATCTCATTTTTTAAACCCTGATAATTATTATTCTGTTGAATTTTTCTTTCCCAGCAATAGACATGTATGGATAAGATATTTTTTTATTGATAACTATTTCAGTGAAGAAGTAATTTGGGGATTAACTGCCTCAATGATCCGACGGTTTGTAAATATTTTATATCCCAATAATAAACTACCACAAGAATTAATTTAATATTTAATTTCTATCCATAAAAGCTGTTTAGTAAATCATATAATTTTTTAATTAATTCTTTTTCATGATCTTTATAAAAACCATCTGCCAGTGCAGTTGCTTCTGCATTTTTAATAATTTGATCTTTTAATTTTTTTAATTCTTGTGTTTCTTCATCATCAATTATACCATCTTCAATTGCTTTATCAATCATCTGAGAATATTCTAAAGTGTCTATTACAATTTGATCTATGATATCATTTTCTTCCTCTGTTATCACACCATCTTTACGAGCAATTTTGAATAATTCTTTTAGTGTTGATTGTAGTAATGTATTATCAATTACCATAGCATTATTTTTGCATCACCGTTATTAAATAATACATTTATAACTTGAACAAATCTTTATTACTGATTTATCTTCTGTTACCTTTGACTAGTATATGATTATTGACTTTGTCTGAAATACTGGTGATTTCTATTTTTTCAATCTTATCCTTTGCTTGAATTTTTTGAACTACATCTAATCCTTCGGTTGTTTTACCAAATACGGTATGTTTTCCATCTAAATGAGAAGTTTGTTCACGTGTTAAGACAATGAAAAATTGAGACCCACCTGTATTTGGACCTGCATGTGCCATTGAAAATGCTCCTGATTCATGTCTTTGTTTTGCAGAGGTTTCACAGTTAATTGAATATCCCGGTCCTCCTCTACCCGATCCTTCCGGGCAACCTCCTTGTATAACAAATTCAGGGATAACACGATGAAAGTTTAATCCATCATAAAATTTATTTTGAGCAAGGGTCACAAAATTTTTAGTTGTATTTATGGTTTCATCGCTAAGTTCGAAATGAATTTTTCCCTTACTTGTAGTCATGATTCCTGTAGTCTTAGACATAATTAACGTTTTGATTTGTTATTTTTTAATGTTCATATTAAACCTTAATTAAAAACACACAATATTTTTCACAATCTAATTTATGATATAATTAAGTAATTTTGCAAATTCTACATTTTTGATTTTTGTTGTGAACAGATGAATTGCATGATAATTATCTATTAATGACTTATTTAAGAGCAATTCCGAAATTAAGATATACTTTAAAGGAAGGGACTTCAATAAATTTTTGTCTAAATCAGTAACCAATATTGATTTATCGAAATTTACTTCTATGACCTGTTCGATTGAATTCTCAACAATTATGATTTTTGATCCACAATATTTGGAGATTTGATATAAATAATTCAATTCATTGAAAATCGCTATTTTTTCTAACTTGGTATTTGTGATGATTCCCTCAGTTATTTTGTTAATGAATACATCTCTATAAATTATGATTGGTGCATTAAAACTTCTAATTACATCTATTAATTCTTGATCTGCTAGCAGATCTCGGTTTGCTATGATTTTCAGATACTCCAAAATTGTACCAACAATCCGACCTTTGTATCCAAAAGATTCAACAACCTTCCCATTGATTGCGAGTTGAGTATTCAATATTGAAAGTAAGTTATATGATGCAATCTGAATTTTATTTATAATTTCAATTAAATCATTGTCATGATGTTGTAGTTTAATCAGATCAAACAATAAATAAAGATAATCTTCTTGATTTAATGATGCACGATTACCATTGAATTCCTTTGTAGTCTTAGTTAGCCACCTTCTGATCATTGCTTTTGTTGGATGTTCAATTATATCTGTTGGTATGACTGAATGTTGAGAAAGCTGATAAATTGAAAATACTTGTTTTTTATTTAATCCCAAAAACCTTGAAAGAATTGAGTTTCTCATAGAAGTTGACCTTATTTGAGATAATAATATTGCAAAACCAAACTCTGCAAAGTTTGTTTTTTCAGGAATATTAAATTTCCTAATTTGTTCTATAGTGTTATTTGAATAAATTTCTGGCATGAGCACATGTAATAAATTTGAATTGTCCAAATATTGAATTCCTTGTTTGGGAAATCTAAGGATTTCTAATAATTCTCCTGTAATTCTTTCGCTTGATATTTTGTGACGAATAATTAAATTTGCATTTTGCTTAATTGCATCAAAAGTTTCCTTCTCTATTGAAAAATTCAATCTAACCGCAAAACGTATCGCTCGAAACATCCTTAGTGAATCTTCTGAAAATCTTTCTACAGCTTCACCAACTGTACGAATAATTTTGGCTTTAAAATCATTCTTTCCTCCAAAATAATCAATAATATTTCCATCCTTTGTGGCAGCCATCGCGTTAATAGTAAAATCTCTTCTCGATAAATCTGATCTCAAATCTTTAATAAAATTAATTTTATCAGGCCTTCTTCCATCAGAATAGCTTGTCTCCTCTCGAAAAGTTGTTATTTCAATTACTTCTTGTTTGTATAATATACTGATAGTACCATGTTTTTCACCATAATCAAGAAATTTATTATTTTTAAACACTTTTTTTATTTGATTCGGAGTAGCTGAAGATGAAATATCATAGTCTTTGGTGGATGTACCCAGCATATGATCTCTAATTACACCTCCGACCAAATAGGCTTCGAAACCATTTTTTTCCAGTTTCTCAATTATTTCCAGGATAAAACTGGGTATATGTATGGGATCATTCATTATATCACCAGTTTTTATATTCTCTTAAATAGCCTTTTGTTTCTGGATAATCAAGGATTTTAAATTCTTCATCTCGTAATGTTTTAGTCATCAGAATGATATCATCTCTTCGTATCCAACCTTGTTTGTCATAAAATTTCTCGACTTTTGAGTTTTTTAAATCTATAAAGAGATGAACTTTTACCACGTTATTCTCTTTGAAGTAATTAATTGCATGCTCCATTATTAATGATCCTATTCCCTTATTTTGATGTACTGGATCTACTGCTAAGTGGTGAATATAGCCTCTTCTTCCATCAAATGCTGCTATTATAGTACCAATAATTTTTTCATTTTCTTCTAAAATAATGAACTTATTTTCTTTTTGAAGTACCACTTTTTCAAGTTCTTCTTTTGTATCCGACATACTTAATGACAACCCAGCTTTCAACCATAGATTGATGACTTCTGGATAATTCTCCGTTGAATACTCTTTAAACATCACTAATGTACAAAAGTTATATTATCTATTATATATTGTGATATAGATTTTAGTAATTTTTCGGTAATTCTGGAAGTTTTAAGTTAGAATTACTAATTTTTATTGAATCTAGTTGGTGTAATAAATCCGATAGATTCATAATTTTTTCTTTATTTTGTAATAAATTTTTTTTACTCTTTATTAATAGATATGATTTTTTTAATGGAATATATTGATATCCCTTAATAGAGCCTTTGAATGAGATATAGGATTGTTGTGCTATTAATTTATGATTAATTAGCATATCTAAATCTGAACCATCATAATCGTCTTCAATGATTTCCCTTAGTTTCATAATTAAAGATTGTTTTACCCAATTAATTTGAGATTGATAAGCATCATAAAGCTGAATGCTTTCTGCAGTTGCCCATTGTTCTGGATATAAACCAAAGTCAACTACCGCAATTTTGATATCCTCAAAAATCTCTTTTATATGATGGAATAAATATCTGTAATCTTTTGATTTAATTGGATTTTCTCTTTGAATAGATCCTAGGATAAAATTAAATAGAGTTGGATTAAATTCGTTTAAATCTTGTTCTAATTTTAGA
>JAOUKW010000431.1 GCA_029882335.1 Candidatus Heimdallarchaeota archaeon
GTTAACAAATTATATCGAATTAATGACATCACTAAAATTTGAAGAAAAATATACATTTCAAGATGGTGTACTCAAGAGCCTCTCACAAATTGATCTAATTCAACCTGAATATCATTCACGTTATATTTCTGTTAGAGATGAAATATTGAATAATTTTGATTTTTCATCAATTGAACCTAGTTTTATTCATGGAGATTTTCACATTGATAATTTAATATTGACAAATTCAGGTAGAATTGGAATAATTGATTGGGAGTATGCAAGTCAAGGTTCCATTTATTTTGACTTAGCTTATTATAAAGAGAAAACTCACCATGTTTTTGATGATAAAATAGAGCAGAAACTGCAACCATGGGTAATTCTGATTGATCTGATTCTGACTCATTGGAGTCTATACTGGTATTCTCATGAACCGGTTGAAAATGAAAAATGGTTGACTAAAGTTGAGGGTTTTGTAAATCAATATTGATTCTATTATGTTTGAAATTCACTCAATACCTTCATGTAATTCATTAATTCATTATCTTGAATGGATTTTTTCAGTTCTTCACTATCAATTAACAATGCATTCCATTCATTCATTAAATCGATAATTCTTTCTTTTTCTTCCTCAATTTTGGGAATAAATCCTGACAAATTTTGGGAGATGATTAGTTTGTAAGCATCATCCAAAATACTCATGGATTCTGAGAATTTTCCTTGGATCAAAAAGGTTCTAGATTTTAAAATTAGTGCATCCATGGTTAATGAATAAATATTCTTTTCCATAGATTGTTTGAGAAGTTTTGATATTAAATCATTGATTTCATCCAAAACAGATTCATCTTTATATACACTGAATTCTGCAATTAATATCTCACAGGCCTGAAGTAAGGCTTCTTTTGTTAATTCGAATCTAACCATCTCTGAATTAATTACTTCCATGAATAAATCAAATGCCATTACCAGTCCCTTTGCACGATTATAGGATTTATAATACATACCTCGAGAAAGACGATCATATTGAATAATAACTGGATTTTTATCTTCTTCTGCAAGTTTAACTAGTTGTTTCATATATTCCTTGGCTGAGTCTCTATCTTCTAACTTTAAGTAAATATTTACTAAGTCTAATAAATTACCTGCAATTTTACGTTTATGATTCATTTGTATTTTGATTTTCAAACTTGCTAGATAGTTTTCCTTTGCTAATTCATAATTTCTTATCTTTTCATTTACCTTGCCAATATTAATTAATGAATCCGCAATTTCAATCTCATTACCGATTTCTTCTCGCAATTTAAGGGATTGCAAATAATAATCCATTGCTCTATCATACATGCCATTTACACGATATACTTCCCCTATATTATTTAGAGACATAGCAATTTCAAATTTATTTCCTATTTTTTCTTTATATTCTAAACTTCTTTCATAAAACTGTAATGCTTTCTCATATTCTCCTTTTTCATCATATATAACACCTATATTATTCAAAGACATTGCAATATAGTGTTGATTGTCTAATTCTTTGTATATATTCAAACTTTTCTCATAATTTTCAATCGCATTATCTAGAAAGCCAAGCTCTAAATTGGTAACACCAATATTATTTAACAAAGATGCAATTTCTAAACGATCTCCATTCTTCTCTTGAATTTCTAGACTTAAATTCAAATAATGTAAACTTTTCGCATAATCTCCCATTCGATTGGTTATTACACCTAATGAATTATACGATGAAGCAATATCTCCCAAATTTGCAAATTTTTTTGCAACATCCAGACTCTGTAGACCTAATTTTAAAGATAATTCAAAATCTCCTTTAATATTATAACAAATAGCAATTCTTCTTAATACCCTACCATTTAATTCCTCTTCCAATTCCAAAGTTTCGTAAAATTCAATAGCTGCATCATATCTGCCTAACTTTTCAAGAGCTAAGATTTTCCAGTAATATACATCTTTTTCTATGGAATTATCACACAGGGAAAGTATTTCCTCATATTTCCCTTTTATTGAAAGCTCTAAAAATGAGGGATTACTCAACAAATAACAAGAGTATTCAAAATATTTAATTGTTTTTAGATCACTATCGTTATTATACTATTTTGAATGAAACTAATAACTATACTTGTTCTTTTTTATTTATCCAAATTTATTTCCTACTAATTGAGTTGAATTTAATTATGAAAATGTTATTAATTAAAAGTTTAAGACTAAATTGAATTTGTTTCATTTTGCTCGATAACACGGGTTAAATCGGTGAAGAATTCTATTTATAGATGGTGTTGTACAATTGGATTAGTTTTGTACTTTTATTGATTAATATTGAAATAATCAAAAGAGATATTTGATTTCTCTATTGTTATTTTCATTCCTGGATTTCCCATCCCTTTAGGATCAAATCTGTTAAATGGTGCTACGTTTACAACTAGAGTATCTTTTATCTTGGCATATCTACCCCCAAACTCATGCATATGTCCACAAATAACTAATCTCGGTGATTTATCATGTATAAATTTGAATAATGATTGAGATCCAATTCTAAATGTTTCATCCTCTCCAAGGTAATCAAAAAAACCATAAGGGGGCGCATGAGACAAAACTATGTCTATTTGGTTATGTCCTTGAATATGATTATATAACATAGAATCATCATCTAACCTAGAACATGAAGGATCAAACACAGGATAAGGATGCCCAAGTATAGAATAATCCTTGAATTTCATTACCTGACCATATTTTAATTCAATCGCATTTGAAAAAGATCCCATTCTAACAGGATCATGATTTCCTCTAATAAAAATAACATTGATCGAAAAATTATCAACAATTGGAACTACATACTCTGGATTTTCATTGCATAAATCACCTGCAATCATCAAGACATCTATTTCTTCTAAAATTGGATTTTCAGATAGTTTTTGAAGTCCTTCAATATCATCATGAATGTCTGATATTGCCAATATATTCATTGGTTTACAGTTCTCATTATAGTATATTATGTTTTTTTCTATCAAATTGTTAATTTATCATTTTAAAAATAAATATGGGTTTTGAAGAGAAGATTTGTACCAAAATCTACAATAATTTTTCCAAGAGATGTATTTGATGTTGCAGTTTAAGGTTTAGTATCAATATATTCATGAAACTTTCAAATATTTCATTATTTCAATTCATTCAAAGAAAAATAGTATTTAATAATAATATTTTAATTAAAAATATACTAAACTAATTGTTTGGATTCATTCTTATGACGCCCAAACTATTTTCAAATGTTTTGTCATATTTTACCAAGAATACTACAAAGGGAAATGCCTATTTCGGAGTATGAAGATCCACGAATTCAGTATGTTCATAGAATGTATTTACAATGAAGATTTTGATCTAAATAGCGATTTTAATATTACATATAACATCAGTTATACGCGAATACAAAGTACAAAATAACGAATCTAAATACGATCTAAATCCATTCTGACAAATCATATTGTTTTGGTTGTGATTTTTCAACAAATTGAGTGTTTATAGC
>JAOUKW010000432.1 GCA_029882335.1 Candidatus Heimdallarchaeota archaeon
TGCAGGTATGTTTTCAGGTCTCATGTTATCACAGTATACCGCTGATTCATTGATTGTAGAACAAAGAATATTGAGTAGTCCTGCAAGTATTCAAAGTATTCCCGCTGCAGCAGATCAAGAAGATTTCGTTAGTATGGGTATGAATACCGCAATTAAAAATATGCAGATTTTGGAAAATGCATATGGAATATTAGGAATAGAATTGATGGCCGCTGCCCAAGCTTTGGATTTTAGAGACTTTACTTTTGGGAAAGGTGTATCAATAGCAAAGAATATTATTAGAAAACATGTAGAATTTCTAGATATTGACAGACCTTTATATCCTGATCATACCACAATGCAACAATTAGTGAAATCATGTGAAATATTAGAAGGAGTTGAAGAAGCTCTAGGGGCTTTAGAATAAGTTATTTTTGACATTTTATTCCGATGCATTTACATCAGGTAACATTTTAAATATTTTATCCATGTATTCTTGGAGATCACTTAGCTTCAATCGTTCAATTAATGAAGCATTTTGATTGGAATATGTCTCCCAGTAATTAAGTGTATCTCTGAACTTATTTATTTGATCTTCAACCTTGGATGAAAGATGTAGTAATTTAAATTTATTTACAAAGGTCATAGCTTCATTTAATAATTTTTGAGAGCCTTCAAGATCAAATTCAATTAAGGCTACTTTTGATTTTATTATAAGAGTCTCAACTAATAAATAATAGGAATTTTGTTTCTCCGCTATTGAATAAAGTTTATCACTTATCATTTTCACTTCGATTAAAACAATTTCTTCCCCAAAAGCAGTCAATTCAGCAATAAGTAATTCACATAAATTTAACATAGCAAATATTGTAACATCATGTATTAAATTATCACCTTTTACAATGTTATTCAATATTTGAATTGCTTTACCTTTTTCATACATTCTAGGTGAATTTTTTAATACAATAGCCTCTGAAATATCAAAATATAATATCGCAAAGGGATGAGTAGTTTTTTTTGTTAAACTTTTTAATTCCTCAAAATAAATGTTGACTTGAAACGGTTCATTCATGTCATACATAAGGACAATCAAATGGAAATATATTTTAGATAATGAAATTAAATCACCAGATTTCTTATAATGCATCAAGACCTTTCTATACTGTTTGAATGCTTCATCATACAATTTATTAAATTGATATAGATTTCCAATGTTTGAAATCGATTTTGCCCAATTATGAACATTCGAGGGAAGTATTTTTGAGTCGATACTCTCATAAATCTGTTGACTTTCCATATAACGAGAAAGTGAATTTTTCAACTCACCTCTAGTTCTATAGATATCACCTATTAAATTCAATACATTACCAACACCGATTAAATCTCCTACTTGTTTATATGAATGATTTGCTTTTGTTAAGATCTTTAATGCTGAGTCAAGATCTGCAGATGAAAAATATGCTTTTCCTGTAGAAACTAATAAATCACCAATTAAATCAATTCGTTCATATTTTTCAGAGATAACAATTCCTCTCTCATAATAGTTGATTGATTGTCGAAAATTACCCATTTCTTTAAAAATATCACCAATTCTGCTGAGTGTCCAAACAGAATCTAATTCATGTCCATAATTAATCTCTAATTCCGAACGGAGTTCGTAATAATCTAAGGCTTCTTTTAATTTGCCCAAATATTTGTAAATAGACGCAATTCGAGCACATAGGGCAATTACACCCCAAAAAAATCCATTATTCTCATATTCTTTTATTTTTGATATAAAAAATTGTAAAGCAACCTTTTCTTCATTTTTACTTTTATAATGTTGCCAAATCCATCTAATTGCAAATATTATACCCCAGTAATTTTTCTTTGATTCGGCTTTCATCAAAGCTTGAAGTGAATATACAAGGGCTAAATCTAATTTGTTTTGATGGTGATGAATAATACTCATTAAAGTTAATGAAAATGATTGCCATATTCTATTATCAAGGGATTCAAAAATTTCTAATGAGAGTTGAGCACATTTTAATGCACTTACCAAATCTTTTCGTAATAAATAGTAATAACACAGATAGTAATTTGCAATACCTTGATGCCAGATATTATCTGTTTTCTCAACAATTTGCTTTCCTTTTTGTAATAATTCAAGACTATGTTCTCTTTCATTGGTAAAATTATAACTAAAACCCATAAGTATGTACATGGTTCCTTGCCAATATAGAGCTTTTGTGTAATCTGAATCAACTAATTCATTCAAAATTTTCTCTGCTTCTCTAAATAATTCAATACTCTTAGTAAAATTTCGTAAAAATGTATTTAACCATCCATTTGCTACTGCAATAATGAAACTATCATAGTTTTTATCCAATCTTGTTTCTTTGTACAATTTGAGCATTTCATCAATTGCTTGATTAGAAGAACCGAATTGAAACTTGAGTAATATTTCAATCATTTTTCCCTCTATTTTTTCATCTTCTTTGAGGTTTTTCAAATGTTTAAGAGCCTCTGTATCGTTTCCATGATACCAGTGATCTTTTACTATAACTAGGCTCATAATTATGTATCAAATTATTACATTATATTATTATCTTATAAGTTATATTAATTTGATTAGCTGATTAGAAATAATTAGGTACTAGATTACATTTACTTTCGAATTCTTAAATTTATTTTATCATAATTCAACTATCAGATAGTGAAAGTTATTAGAAAAATTAAATAGGTAATTAATATGAAGGATAACAGATTAGTAATTCAAAATATTAACATATTTAATTCTGATAGTGGAGAATTTGATGCAAATAAAACAATAGTAGTGGAAAATCAAAAAATAACTTGGATTGGAAATGAGAGTCAATTTGAAAAAACCAATTTAGATCAAATAATTAATGGTGAAAATAAATTTTGTATTCCTGGTTTAATTGATTGTCACGTTCATTTAGATGGTACTAGCACATTGAATTATGAAAGGGAATTTTTAAGAACTAAAACAACTATGTATGGATACACGGCATTATTAAATGCTCGAAAACATTTAATATCTGGATTTACAACCCTTAGAGATTGTGGAGGTTTGTTATGGGGTTCAACTTTACGAGAGGTATTTCGTGAGAAAATGTTTTATGGTCCAAGATTGCTAGTAGCACAACATACAATTGGTCAATGGGGAAATCAAGAAGATATGGGTCCTGATGAAATAATTGATGCGTATAAGAAATATGAAACTTTAAGTGGTGTTGATGGTGTAATTCATGCTGTTAGAGAAAGAAAAAGACAAGGTAGTGATTTTATAAAAACTTTGACGACTGGTGGTGTATTACATGGGGTTGAATCTCAATTAAATCGATCTTTATTTAATGATGAGGAATTAAAAGCTATGGTAACTGAAGCACATAGAATCGGGATGCATTTAGCTTGTCATGCACATGGTGATGAAGGGATATTGCGAGCTTCTATTGCTGGGATCGATACAGTAGAACATGGTAGTTTTATTAGTGAGGAAACAGCAAAAATTAAGGTTC
>JAOUKW010000433.1 GCA_029882335.1 Candidatus Heimdallarchaeota archaeon
GACAGACAAGGTAAATTCAATCTCCATTTTGAGAATTAATAATACTGTATATAAGGAATGATTATAAAAAAGATATAGGTCGTACAGGATGATACTCGAAATAATTGTAATTACTGGTAGTGTTTGTACTGGAAAATCTACAATTGCTAATGCCTTGGGTGAAGAAGGTTATATTGTTTATAATATATTTGATATTGCAAAAACATTGGATTGTGTATCAGACTATAATTCAAAATACGACGCATTTATGGTGGATGATACTTTGCTTAAAAATAGAATTCCTAGTTTTTTAAATGAACTTCAAGGCTTGGTTATAATTGAAGGTCATTATACGAATGTATTACCATCAAACTTAGTGAAAATCTGTTTTGTTTTACGTGCTTCTTTGAGGGATCTCAGAGAAAGGTTAATTCTTAGAGGTTATAGTAACAAAAAAATAAGAGAGAATCTAGCGGCAGAAACCATGGATGTTTGTTTATCTGATAGTATTAATCAATTCTCTGCAAAAAAAGTTATAGAAATCAGGGATAAAACGATTCATGAAACAATAGATTATATTCTATCATATCTAAAATGATTTGTTGTTCAACCCATTAGATATTGGTGAAGATGAAAATTTTGTTCGTTGTAGATTTCTTGATTGTTTTGTTTGTTGTAAAGAGACAGAGATGTTGTTAACACAAAATGATGTTAAGAATATTGAGCAACATGGATTTAAATCTGATGAATTTTTACTTTCAAAAGACGATTCTGATGGTTTTTTGCAATTAAAAAATAAAGATTCTAAATTAGGTACTGTATGTTTTTTCTTAAACGATAATGGTAAATGTGGAATTTATGAATATCGACCTGAAGGTTGTCGATTATATCCATTAATTATTAATTTAGATACTAATGAAGAAATGATTGATGAGGATTGTAGGGAGAAAATTTGGTTTACTAAACAAAAATATTCCAAGAATCAAGTGACTCAAATAAATAATTTAGTTATTCAATTGTTTTTAGAGAATGATAATTATTAGCAGCATCCTTTGCCACCAGAACATCCCCCACAAGCGCTAGCTTGATTTGATGTTTGACTCATATAAAAATCAAAACACGATGGATGTACATTTACCAATCCACCAGTTGTCAATGGAATTTCCATTGATTTGGATTTGTCTATTTGTAGTTCACAAAGATAGCACTTAACCAAATTGTTACTTATTGTTTCGTTGACAATTTCAGTCATATATCTATTATAGTTTAACCTAAATATATAATTTTTCAAAAAGAGAAATAGAATAGTATAATTTTTATGATTTAATCATAATGAAAACATAATTTTTTCTATACTTTAGATAATAATTTCAATAAAATCCATTGTAATTCTAATAATATTAATAGGGATTGAAAAAATAGAATATATGATACGATGACAAAGCAAGATAAGATAATATATAGATTTGCATCAAAAGAAGACGCAGATCAAATTTATGACTTTGCAATGAAAGCAATGGTTGGAACTTCATTACCTGAGTTTGCAAAGGACGCAGGAGAGGGTTTGCAAGATAGAATTATCGATGGAGATCCCAATAATATTCTTTTAGCGATTGATCAAGATCAGGGAAATATTATCGCGTATGTAGAGGTTGAAAAATCATATTCTCCCAAAATTAATGCATTTTATATTAGAGGTATATATGTACTACCTGACTATCGTCGTATAGGTGTTGGAAGGAAATTACTTTCAATTATTAAAAAAGAAAAATGTACATCTCATGAAGAATTACGAGTCAATGCTTTTACAACTGACGGTCTTCGGTTTTGGGAAGCATATGGTTTCAAAGTCCATCATTACTCCCTTTTTTACGATCATAAAGGTTAATTTAATTTATTAAGTGATTTTTTTCAACTTAACAGAAATCTATAATTCATTATTTATCTTGTTAGAAAAGCGTTGAATTATGACTTTTGACAACCATCCATTATTTTTAGATTCTAAACTTAACTTATTTGATATGTTATTAAAAGATAGAGGATCTGAGAAGGTGTTGTTGGACCAAAAATATTTAACAAAAGAATCGATACTAAAAAGAATTGAATTATTAAATGATCTCGATTTACTCAATAATCATCGTGTTCTTGCCATTGGTGATGCTGATTATTCTAGTACCGCTATTGCATTATTCGGAAAACCACATGAAGTATTAGTATTGGATATTGATGATAAAATTGCGGATCAATTATTTGATCTAAATATGGAACATGAGATACCTGTAAGATACCTGTATCATGATATCCGTTTAAAGTCTTTGGAAATATTAAAAAATCAATTTACAGTGATATTTATGGAACCCCCACACAGCTATTTTGGGATCACGCTCTGTCTTTCACGGGCTTTAGTATCTATCCAAGATGGATATGAGAATAATATTTTCATTTCAGTACCTGAAACAGGAGCTGTGAGGGATCATTTCCAAAAAATAATTGATGTTATGAATCTTGAAATAGTTATGATTTTTACCAATATAAACAAATATGTCGGTTCAGAAGAGGTGTTAGATCTTATCCGATTAAGAAAAACATCATCTAGCATAAGTTTAATAACAGGGCATTATCAGGGTCCATTTTATGAAAATGAACATAAATCTTCTGTTCAAACGTATAAATGCAAATGTAGTAACGAAATATTAGTAGATAATATATCATTTTCTAAAATCGATCAAATGGTAGGATATATCTGTAAATGTGGCTATGGTGGTCCATTTCAATATCAAAGTCAAGTACCAGTAATATAAGGTGAGATATATGGTTTTAACAGGTGTTGATCTTCGCGCATTAATTAATGAACTGAAGTCTGATATTGAAGGGTCTTGGATTTCAAATATTTATCAATTAACAAGTGGTATAATAATATTAAAGATCCGTGTTCCTCAATTAGGACTGAGAAATTTACTCATAGAACCAGGGATTAGAATGCATTTTACTAATTTTGACCGACTTATGCCCTCTGAACCAACGAAGTTTGCGAAATCTTTACGTTCTCATATTAGAGATAAACGAATAAATTCAATTTTACAAAGGGATATGGATCGTATAGTTGAAATTCGGATTGGGCCTGATCCTGAACTACTACTAGTTATTGAATTGTTTGGAAGGGGAAATGTAATTTTAGTCTCTGGGCAAAATAAAATATTATCTGCAATTACTTATCGCAAAATGAGAGATCGAGATATTCATCCAGGAAGAGATTTCATTCAGATGGCACCTCAAGAACGAGATATTATACGAGATGGTGTTGATGAATTTAAAAACTATATCATCCCAAATAAAAAAATAATCAACTCATTGATCGCATGGACTGGTTTGGGTCCATTTTACTCAAAACATATACTAAGTAAATCTAGGGTTGAGAACAAAAAAATAGAAGAGCTAGATGCAGATGATATTATCAAAATTACTTCTGCTGCTACAGATCTTGTTGAGGATATCATTCAAAATAAATT
>JAOUKW010000434.1 GCA_029882335.1 Candidatus Heimdallarchaeota archaeon
TGATTTAAATCCACCTAAAATTAAATTTGAACGCGTATATCGTGCATACATTCCAGTTTGGGAAGGAGTTTATACTTCAGAAGGAAAACAATTCCCGTTTGTCATCAATGGGAGAATAGGAGATATAGATGGAGATTATAGACGAGACTATAAAATGTTACAATTTTTCCTAATTTCTGTTGTATTGGTCATTATCATCCTAATTTTACTTCAAAAGGTATAGAATAGAAATATTAATACATTATAGATAGTGCTTTATAGTTATTACACCTACATTTTTATTTTTCTAAATCAAAATGAACTCTGTTTTATCAAATTTCATCTATTAATACATCATCTTACCTACATTTACATAAATATGGTTCAATTATCTAGCATATGAGTCAGCCTTTTCCTCATAAAAAATTGGAATTTAGCCAAATTGATACATCACAAAGTATAGAATTATCATCAAATTTCTACCAATTAATGAATAAACGTAGATCAGTTCGGTTTTTCAGTGATGAAGAAGTTCCACTTGAGATTATCCATAATATCATTAAGACTGCGGGTACAGCACCATCCGGTGCACACAAACAACCGTGGACTTTTGCAGTAATTCATAATAAGGAGTTGAAGAAGAGAATTAGAGAAGCTGCAGAGGAAGAGGAAAAAATCAGTTATACCGAAAGAATGACTGAAGAATGGTTACAGGATCTTGCACCACTCGGTACTGATTGGGAGAAACCATTTCTTGAGATTGCCCCTTATCCCATTGTTGTATTCAAACAGCGATATGGAATAGATGAGGAAGGTAATCAAAGAAAACACTACTATGTTAATGAATCAGTTGGTATTGCAGTTGGAATGTTAATTGCTGCAATTCATAATGCGGGATTGGTGACGCTGACTCATACACCCAGTCCGATGAATTTCCTCAAAAAAATTCTTAATCGACCGGATAATGAGGTTCCATTTGTCCTGCTGCCAGTAGGCTATCCTGCAACAGATGCAACAGTTCCCGATATTCAAAGAAAATCAATTTCTGATATCATGGTTCAGTTCTAGTAAAATAGAACGTAATATTTCTACTTCAAACTATATTTACATAAATTCTTTGAAATTTTACGTCAGGAACAAACAAACCTTATATGTAAATATTCAATCATTCATGATCTTTTCTGTATATACAAAGTACATACGTATCCACGTTCAGCCCAAACCATGCCTGCCGTCGCCAGACTCCCACACATATAATGTAGGATTAGCAGGGTCTTCATTCTGTGGCTTCTTTCTGCTTCTCAACCCATTTGGTTTCATCGAGGTCAGGATTTCCGTGTTATTTAACATTAGCCGATCACTCACAAAGTTATTGTAATTTAACTTTGAGTACTAACGTATCTCCATTGGAGATTAGAACTTCTCATTGATCTATATTAGATATTTGAGCCTTCGGTCATTCTATTCAATATAGGGTGTGACCTAGTTCTTCTAGCATTAACAAATAAGTAATTGCTAGATTTTGAACTATGTAATTTCAGTTTAAAAACTACTGAATTGAAAATTGAGTCACAAATTGATGTACATCCAAAAATTATCATGCTAAGTAATTTATATCTGTATACATATAAATCTACAGATGACAAGTAAAACTATTATGATTGATAGCGAAGTTTATGAGGAGCTCAAATTGTTAAAAAAGAACATAAGTTTCTCACAAATAATTAGAGAGTTGCTTGCAAGTAGGAATTCACCACCTTCATCTATTGCTGGATCATTAAAAGATGAATCAGATAGGTTGGATTATGATGAAATAAAATCAATGAGAAAGGAGAAAAATGTATCTTTTTGACACTACTGCCGTAATAAATTGGCTTTATAGTGATAAATTAAGTCAAATTATAAATGGTAAAGTTAGTCTATCTGTTTTATCAATGGTGGAGTTAATACCTGTTGCGAAGAAGAAAGGTAAGACTACGTTAGATGCCCTTAACAAATTTTTCGAGGAGGTAGAGATTATCCTAGTTTCAAAACCAATGGGCTTACTAGCTTCCGATATAATTTATCAATTAAGGAGGGAAGGATAAACAAATTTTTGATGTATTAATTGCAGCAACAGCTAGTATTAAGGGTTATAAACTTATTTCATTAGATAATGATTTTGCTATTATTGGGGAAAAATTGAATTATGAATTTGAGATCTTTTAAGATTAATCTTGCGAATCATATTTTCCCCTCATGGAGATCACTAATTGAGGTAAATGGTTGAACCTAATGATGTGGTCCTATGGTATTATATTGCTGTATTTATTCGATAAAGAATGAAATTCATATTATCTTAAAACTCATATAAAAGCAATCGAATTAGACCCTGAAAACAAAGCATTATAGAAAACAGATGAAGATTTTGAAATTATTCGTGAGGTAGAAGAGTTTTTAGAATTAATTAATCGCTATCCTTAGACAGATATGATAAATTGAGTGATATAATAATATGATACAATTAAATTTGTAGAAATTTAATCAATAAATTATTTTCTGTTTATGATCTTAGTACTATTATCTTTTAATTCTTTTAAATTAGGGTAATTTTTCAATAAATTAATTTATGATATATCTATTCTTTCCAGTTTGTGAAGATTTACAATTAAATTAGGTAAGTGATCTAAATTATTATTTTCCAGTTTTACTTCTTTCTTCTTATGATAACAGATCCAATTAATATTAAGGAAATAAATAGAAATGGTGAATAATTTACAAATACATTATCACCTTCAATTGGAACATCATCTGAATTTGAAATATTAGAACTTGAAGATGAGGCTTCACTTGAGGGCTCTTCATATAATCCACCATCGGTTATAATCCAATTAAAATTATCAATAATATATTGTCTTTCTATAGAACTTGTATATTGTGATATTCCTCCATCAAAGACTACATCATTTTGCAAACTCAATTGAGACCATCCTTCAAGTAAGTTATTATAGTTAGATACAGTAAGAGTTACGGAACTAAACATGTAAGACATATCTGTTACATTAGATACATCCCAGTTACCTAGAGGTTGATTAAATGAAGTTGCAGTCCAAAACATTTTGTTCATTTTAGTTACATTAGATACATCCCAGTTAGCTAGAGGTTGATTAAAGGAAGTAGCATAATAAAACATACTGTCCATATTAGTTACATTAGATACATCCCAATTTCCAAGAGGTTGATTAAAGGAAGTAGCACCAGAAAACATGCCCTGCATAATAGTCACACTGGAAACATCCCAGTTACTAATGTCTTGATCAAATGATTGTGCTTGTACAAAAGTTCCCCAAAAACTTTCAACACTAGATACATTCCAGTTTCCGATGGGCTGATTAAATGTTTCAGCATAAGCAAACATATTAATCATATTTGTAATATTGGAAACATCCCAATTGCTCATATCTCCTGTACTACCAAGTGATTTACAATAATAGAATAAATTTTTTAGAGAAGTTGTTTTACTTAGGTC
>JAOUKW010000481.1 GCA_029882335.1 Candidatus Heimdallarchaeota archaeon
TTTACTAAGTATTCATCGATTATTGGTTGAAAAGAGAAGCCAGTTGCAATTAGCAAATCACCATATTGTTTCGTAAATCGAGTTTGTCAGGTATTTGACTTACCAGGAAGACAATAACAATCTCTACCCCAATCTCGAAATGATTCAACAATACTTAATGAAATTTCAATATTTACAATCACACAACCACCTTCACCTGTTGTTATGTGATGGGCTGGATAAATTGATAAGGTTGCTAAATCACCAAAACTAACAGTAAGCTTATTATCATATCTACTCCCTAAAGCATCACAATTATCTTCAATTAACCATAAATTATAAGAGCTTGCAATTCTTGTAATTTTATCCAAATTAAAAGGATTGCCTAATGTATGTGCCAATATAATTGCCTTTGTTTTGTCTGTAATGGCCATTTCTACTAATTCTATATCAATATTATGAGTTTCTAAATCAACATCAATAAAAACAGGAATACAACTATTTTGTATAATCGGAAAAACAGTTGTTGGGAAACCAGCAGCAACTGTAATTACCTCATCGCCGGGTTTAAGTCTTTTATCTCCTATTTTGGATGAGGTTAATGCACTAATAGCTAGTAAATTTGCTGATGAACCGGAATTTACTAAAAAAGCACCTTTTGAACCAAAATAATTTGTCAACTTATCCTCGAATAGTAGAGAATATTTTCCAGAAGTTTTACCAAAATTCAAGTGAAGAATCAACAAGATTAATGATTTCTTTCTCATCAAATACCCGTCCAGCATAATTTACCTTGGATTTTCCAGGATTAAAATTATTTGTACTATGTATTTGTAATATTCTACTACAAGATCATTGATTTTATTTTTTAAGTCAATTTTCTTATTCAATAAACTAATTTTACTCTTACCTACTCCAAACAATGTTTCTAGCTTTTGCTAGCTTGACATATTTATGAATTTGATCTATTGAAAATTCTTGATGATTATTAAAACCAGAATAGAAATTTTTATACCAATGCACTGTATCTTCCATCATCTCATTAAAACTATAATTAGGCACCCAATTTAACAATCTATTGGATTTACTTATATCCAATTTCAGGTAGTTAGATTCATGAAATACATTATCTGATTGAATTTTGATATCAATTAATGCATCCCATTGTTTTATGAAAGACTCTGCCAGTTCTTTTACATTAACATCAATAGTAGATCCAGGACCAAAATTCCAACCTTCTGTATATTGATAGCCATATGTTGTAATTTGAGAGCATAAATGTAAATATCCAGATAATGCATCTAGTACATATTGCCAAGGTCTTGTTGAATTAGGAAACCGGAGAATTATTGCCTCATTATTATTTATTGATTTTACCAAATCAGGCACTATCCGATTATCAGACCAATCACCCCCACCAATAACATTACCTGCCCTAACAGATGCTAATTTAATATGTTTGTAGTTTCCTTCATTGAAATATGATTTCTGATAGGAAGCAGTAATCAATTCAACACAACCTTTACTTGCACTATAAGGATCATATCCACCCATGGGGTCATTTTCACGATATGAATACACCCATTCTTTATTTTCATAACATTTATCACTAGTTATTGTAATTATGATGGTTGGTAAATTTAATGATCTCACTGCTTCATATACATTTATAGTTCCCATTATGTTTGTTTTATATGTATACATTGGATCATTATAACCCTTTTTAACAAGAGGTTGAGCAGCCAAATGAAATATATAATCTGGTTCAAATTCACGGATTGATTCTATAAGTCTGTCAAAATCATTAATGTCATAGAATCTATTGTCTATTTTTTCAGAAAAATCAAGTTCTGTAAACAAATTTGGAGATGTATCGGGTTTTAATGAGTATCCCAAAACAGTCGCTCCTAATTCTAATAACCAAAGTGTTAACCAACTACCTTTAAATCCACTATGGCCGGTAATCAATATTTTTTTATCTTTGAACACTGAATTAAATAATTGATCACTTACTAAATTCATCCTTGAATTTTCATTTTATTTAAACATAATAAAAATTTAGTTTGCCTTCCTTAACTTATCATATTTTAATATTGAATCCTTTAGATTTAGATTAATTGCAAAACTGCAATTTCTTTAAAAAAGGAGAAAATTTATGTTGTTTGATTATTTTTAGACCAATGTTTACTAGAATTTTATGATAAATATTTTACAATATCAATAGTTCATACTTTTAAAGACGTAATATAATTGTTAGGTAGCAATCTCCCAATAAATAGTATAAATTAGTATAAAACAAACTTGTTAAAAATACTTCATTTGGTCATAATCATACATAGCAGAATATATAATTCACTAATTGTAAATACAAAATACATCATGTTGTTATTTATATTATATTATATTATATATAAATAAAATTTTAGGCATGTTGGATTAGTGAGTTTTCCATCAGTTACAATTATGCATTTGGATTTGATATCATCAGAAATCGACAGAAATGGCGTTTAAATCGCGCATTGTACCGACCTTAGGTATTGGGTCTCGCCGAGAATCAGTTGAGTAGTCTACCCGAGTCATTTGGGAGTCTGAGTAATCTGAAGCGTTTGGACTTGAATGATAATCAGTTGAGCAGTTTACCCGAGTCAATTGGGAGTCTGAGTAAGTTGGAGGACTTGTACTTGAAAAATAACCGGTTGACCACCCTACCTGACTCAATCGGTGGTGTGAAATGGCTACACAGTTTATATTTAGATGGTAATCAATTGACACATCTACCAAAAACGAGGTCTAAAATATTTCTACTGAGTTTGTATATAAATGAAGTTCAAGGTTTGTTTGAATAGTAGCTCTATGCTTGAATTGAATTAGGATTAAAGTAGCTCTATGCTTGAATTGAATTAGGATTAAAGTAGCTCTATGCTTGAATTTAA
>JAOUKW010000116.1 GCA_029882335.1 Candidatus Heimdallarchaeota archaeon
AGTTACATCAGTTAATTTTTGACTGCCGTTATCATTTTCGGTGGTGACAGTTAGTGTATATGTACCTGTTAAATTGGAGGTTTCTGCAAAAGCAAAGGTTATCAAGGTTTCATCATTTGCAGTTGCTGAACCAGGGCTAATTAGTGCAGTTACGGTATTAGATACAGTCCCATTAGTAAAAGTAGCACCTGTGATTGTCACATCGACATTAGATTTCAATTTAACAACAATTGTAATGTTAAAGATATTATCTTGATTTGCACTTTGAGTAGTTAATTGAACTGTATATTCATCACTACCTTGGTTCATTAAGGTCCATACTATAGCGACTCCTGCTACAGTCAGAGCAATAAGTAGTACAACGGCGACCACTGGAGACACAGCTTTTTTATAATTTTTAAATAACATATTTTCACCTTTTTAATTGATTTACCAACTTAATGATAAATTAATTTCATATTAAATTATTTCCTTTTGGTATAAAAACTTAGTTTAAGAATATTTACCAAATAGAAAATTATTCATTGTTATGGTGCAATATTATTTAATACTGTCGCTGTTATATTATTTATTGAGTTTAATTTTATCTCTAACCTAGCAATATTGCAATCACCAATTTTGTATTTTATTTAATATCAATAAATTATACAGAATTACTATAGAGGAATATTTTTTAAAAGATTAAGGTGATAGTAATATGTGGTATGGTCAAATATTAGTAAGAGATATCAGCTAATATCTATACTTGAATCTCTGCAAACATGGGCAAGATTTAATTCAAAGAATAATTTAAGTCGGATCAATGAATTACGGAACTCATTACTTTTCGGTTCAAATATCACTAAGCAAGAAATCGATGATATTACAGAAAATATTGTTAATATAATTATTAAGTCAAATGATCAAAATTTGCTTTTGGAATTTTCAAGCTTTATTAGAGATGCACAGGAGAATTATTCAAATATCGATGACTCAATTGCAGAGACAATTTGATTATTACGAAATTAAAGGAATGGAAAAAAATCCGAATGAGAATGAAATTATAATAACTATAACATAAGTAAAAGGTATTTTGCTGACAGTATCTAAGGTTTCAGGCACATTATATTTCTCATGAATATACATAAACAAGAAAACTAGGATGATACTGGATCTAAACAGAAGTAGTATTACTAAATAAGTTATAATACTATGCCATCTTCTTGATACAATAGAGCTGAGCAAAAAACCTCCATTCGTACGAGAAACTGGAAGTAAATTTATGCCCGAAATATAGAATCCAATTAATGCTGCGACAGTTATTGGATGCATAACAAAACCTTCGGTACTTGACATATCTACACCAATGATGGATGCAAAATTTACAATTACCTTCCATCCGACGGGTTTATACGAACCAGAAACAAATGGTATGAAATTCTTTTGTACAGGATTATCAACAACCTCTCCTAGATTAAATGAATATATAATGGTCATTAATGATAAAATCCATGCGATGAGGGGACCCCAAAGCATTTTCCTAATTAGCTCCATTTTAGTAACAGAAATTTCTTTTTCATTTAAAAAATTACCCAAAGTCCCAAGATCAGCCAAAGGAGGAACGGGAATATAAAAAGGAGCTATTTTGTTGGGTTGTTTGAGAATAATAAGCATATACATATGTATATCCTTGATTATCATAAAAATAAGTACAACAGTGGTAAATAAATAGGAATGATATACAGTAGAAGGAGAGAATTGGAAACCGGATATATGGTACCCAGAATAGTCAGATTCATTTGATTGAGCATAATATTCAGCATATAGTATTCCTGAGAGAAATATTGTAATTAATGAAATAATAAAGGAAATTTTTGAAATTCTATTTTGGTTTGGATTTGTTTCAATAAATGTAAAGGTTATTTCATATAGATTTGAAAAATTCTTATATTTTTTTATAATTGGAAATAATCCAGCGTAGATATCTTTACTCGCCTCGATAAGTGAATTAAATTTTTCTACGAAATTACTTTTCTCTGCTTCAACAATAAATCTTGGTGGTGCTTTATTTACTACATATCGAATGGTAAAATTTCTTTCGATTATAGATTTTAAATCATTTAAACTAAATGTAAAGATAACTCTTCCGTTTTTTTTGATATGAAACATATTACGAACTTCATTTTCTTTCATATCCTCTTCTTTATTTTTATAATAATCATCAGATACGAGTAATTCAGCATTACAATTGGAACATTGACCGGTCTCTGTTCTTGTATTACAATTCCAGCAAATTACAAATCTTGATTCAGTCACTTTCCAAATTATTTTTTATGATCGTACTATTAATACTATGTAATCTGAACCATTAAATTTGATGTACAAATTGCTTATTTGTTTTTAAAAATAATTTCTTGAATGATTGATTTAAACCAATTTATTTTAATTAGTTTAGTGTGAATATGTGTTAAGTGATAAAAAATGAGAATATTCTAATTCGATTACCTAACATATCTGATTTGGAGGATATAGTTAGTATTAATAGAATTAGCCTACCTGAAAATTATTCAGTTGCACATTTTGTAGAACTCATTAACTCATGGCAAGATACTAGTTGTGTTGCATTATTGGATAATAAAGTGGTTGGTTATATATTAATGAGAATTGTAGGACCTGGATTTTTCACTTTAAATAAATCTCAGAAATCAAAAGGTCATATAATTTCAGTTGCAGTATTACCGGATGCAAGAAGAAAAGGTATAGGAATTAAAATGATGAAATTCGTAATGGAGAAAGCAAAAAATATAGCTTTAGTTAATGAAATAACATTAGAAGTCAGAGAATCAAATTACGAAGCAAGAAATTTATACAAAAAATTAAATTTTATTGATGAAAAAGTACTCAAACAGTATTATTCAGATGGTGAAAATGCAATATTAATGAAATTGAATTTATAATATATAGAATAGTTAAATTGAATGTATAAGACCTAGAATAGTTAAATTGAATGTATAAGACCTAGAATAGTTAAATTGAATGTATTAGATATAGAATAGTTATTTAGTTATAAAAAAAGAACTACATATTTTAAAATCACTAAAGTATAGAATAGATATGGAAAATAACTTTGACCAAAGCACAATCACAAATAATATACACAAATTCAAACCGGAATTGATTGATGAAATAATGGCATTGATAAATATATCAAAGGATGTATCACCTCTTACGGATATAAATCATATACAAAAACAATTCAACCTTAATCTTCACTATCTTAAAACCCCGGTAGAAAATATGTGGACACCATATCGTAACTTGATTAGAATTATTGCAAAAATTGCGAATTCCAATTTTCCAAATAAAATCAATTCAATTAATCTCGAATCAATGGCTTGTGGTTGTGATTTCTTCAAAGGAAGAATTAAGATAAATGATGACAATGGTTTAGATTATTATGGAGAATACAAATGGCAATGGACTGCATTTCGAGGGTATGATAAAACATTTGATAAATTTACTAAATTTCCTAATTTAATATAGGATTAAAATATCAAAATTACTTAAAAGAATAGTCTAAAGAAATAGTTGGTAGCTCGTAATGATCCAGAGGCCATAAGTAAAGTCATTATTAAGGCCCAATTTTCAAAAAATACGGCAAATGTAGTAGTAAGAATTAAAGCACCAGCACCAATCATAGCTATTCCAGCAATCATACAAATGAGCTTACTAAAAACTGATTTGTATCCTAAACTTGAGAATAACATAAATAAACCGGATGCAGCAATTATTGCACCTAAAATCATGAAATTGGTTTCTAAATCAGATACTATTCTGTCTGATTGTGGTTTTGGATAATAAAATACATATACAAAAAAGCCAGAGACTGCAGCAAAACTAAGAAAATCTAATAAACCTAAAAATTTATTTCGTTCCTTTTCAGTTAGCCAAAGAATAAACGAAATCGCAGCAACTGCACCTAGAGGACCAACAACAAATAATATAGAAGTACCATATGTAAGACTGTTTATAATATAGACAAGATTTGGAACTGTAGACCCATTTGTTAATGCATTTATAACATCCTGAGGCATGAAACCCTCGACTCCATGTAATACCATATTATATGAACCCCATGCAAATAAGGCACAAGTAATTAAACCTAAGAATGCTGCAAAACGAGATTTTTGCTTTGAACTTGTATCTGCTTCTCTTGTTAGATTACTAGCCTGTTCTATTGAAATTCCTGCTAATTCTTGGTATTGTTTTTTCAGCTTCTTTTCATATTCAACAAGTTTAGCGTGGCTTTCAATATTTTCTTTTGACTTATTTTTCTTCATCTCCTTTTCTAGATCAGCAATATCTTTTGCAACCTGATCTAAATCCAATCTAAGTTTTGTCCGTAAACGTTTAGTATCTTCCACGTTATTCATATATTTTTTTTAAATATATTATTTCTCCTGTATTTGTTTAAAGATGCGCGGAAAAAATTTTATTTCTAGACTTTTGAACCAAAACAATTTTTATTTCGATGATTAATAAAAGTACAAAATCAAATTCAAACTCAAATTTATTTCATATTTTAAACAGAGAAAATAATAAACAAAGATCAAAATGAAAGTATCAGGTATATGAAACTTCAAGAGATGATTTATCAGTATCAACAAGAAATAATAGGTTCAATGATATTTAGAGTGGATGTATGTATAGGTTGATATTATGGATCATATTGACCTAGCAATCCTTCATCAGTTAATGAAAAATTGTCGTGTAACGAATAGAGAAATAGCAAATGTGACAAATTTATCAGTAAGTGCAGTTCATAAACGAATAAAAGCATTAGAAGAAGAAAATGTGATTATTGATTATACTGCCAGACCGAGCATTACCGCATTAAATTGTATTCCAGTAGTCATCATAGGTAAATCACGATCAGATTCAATGGAGGAAATTAAGAATAAAATTGGGAATCATGAAAATGTATTTGCACTTTCAATAGCAAGCGGGAATTATCTCTACATTTCCATATTGCTACGCAATCTCTCAGAATTAAGAGATGCGGTTACTACAATTACAATACTTGGTGATATAGATGAACCTATTGTAGGTATTGTTAATGAAGGTTTCAAAACTCAATCCAAGCGTTTTTCGGAGATAGAACGTAAAATATTAAAGACAATAAGTAGAAATGGTAAAAAATCATATACCGATATATCACAAGAAATCGGGTCATCTGTAAAAACTGTGAAAAGAATTATTGAACGAATGATAGAAGATGATTCTGTTACATTTACAATTGAGTGGGCTCCATTATATAGAGAAAGTTTTGTTTCAGTCATTCATATAAATATTAATACTGGAGACAATATATTAGAAATACAAAAAGATATCTTCGAAAAATTTAACAAAAATATTATAATCAGTGCTATTTTCAGTAATATTCCTAATTTTATACTTCTTGAAATATGGACACAAACTCCCAGTGAAAACCAGTTAATAATTGAGAAACTTCAAGAGCAAGATTATAAAAATGTCACACCACATATCCTTTTATCAATATCTTGGTACAAATGCTGGGTGGATAATTTATTTTATATCGAATAAATGGAAGTGGTATAAATAGGTATGGTATAAACGGAGGTCATTTTTTCCACCACTCAGGATAAAAAACCGATTTCTGATTGGAATAGTTCATTCAATTTTTACTTAGTATTGAATAAAATTTTGACCAAAAACTTCTTGAATTTACTATACAGATCGATTTAACAAAATGTAATAGTAATTCATCTTGTTACCTTGTCATTGTCATTTCTATTTTTTGTCGTATTTGAATAACGAGATTTTATATTATATTTTGTATTTATATATCTTATACAAAAAATAAAAGGTGAATCCATTGAATTTAAGTGAATCTAACAAATCTTCAGTAGCAAAAGTACCAACCAAGAATAATATAATTTTCATTTCTAGACTTATAGGTTTGTCCTGGATAATAATGTTCTTTCTTGCAATTCCAACTGTTTTATTAATAATAGAAAAAATTATCGTAGATGGAAATATTGAGGGCAGTCAGAATAATATTAAAGAAAATAGAGGACTGTTTATTTTCGGATTTATACTTTACTTCATTATTCTAGTGTTAGATACAGGGATAGCAATCGGTCTTTATCATCTTTTTAAGTTTGAAAGGAGAAACATTGTAATTAGTATGGTAACCCTAAGATTATTGTATGTTTGTGCAATAGCCATTAGTCTAATCTTTTTGGCAACACAGAACATTCAAAATTATTTTCTTGGATTACCACTATCATATTCTTTCTTCATTATTCATTTATTTTTACTTGGATATATAGTGTATAATTCAAGTTATGTAGCAAAACCACTTGGCACAATTTTAATTATCTCCTCATTTAGTTATGTAATTACAATATTTGGTGAATTCCTAATTGATGAGAAATTATTATCCTTTTTATTACCCATTGCAATGATACCAGCAGCTTTAGCGGAAATTACATTTGGGATCTATTTATTAGTAAAGGGAAAGGAAATTGATGAAAAAATTACGGAAAAGAAATTGATATAATATTTATCGATAAAATATTTTCAATAAAATCAAATAGAATAAATAACTAAAGGTATTTCTTATTTTTAATTTATAGAGTTAATTAATGAGAAATTAAACTATTCTTGTTAGTTGATTAACCTTATTTTCTAATGTTTCTTTTGCATGAATTGCGCTTAGAGATTCAGGATTATATGATAGGAACCAATTTCTTTTATCTTTGTGATAATTTAAATATTCACCAGTTTCCAATTGAGATACCAGCATCCTGGCAGAATCAGAGAATAAATTATAAACTTGACTATTTTCATCTATTCGTCTCAATCTAAAGAGAGCTAGTTCAGAATTAGATACAACCCATGGATCGAATTCAGGTACTTGTGAAATAGATATTAAGTATAAACCGAATTTACGACCTTCAGAAGTTACATTTCTAACCCATTGATCTCCAGATAACCTTTGAGCTTCTTCAGTCACCATTATAGTCTTTGGCGGAAGTTGTTCATGAATTGCCATCTGTAAAACATATTTGATAATTGTTGAAACAATGGTTGTTGCAATATATGCATCGTCCATAACAATCCACATAGCTATAATTTCACCAGATTTTATTGGTAAAACGCTTTCCTGCTCTTTTGCTACTAAACCCTCAATAGTGTCAATTACAAACCGAGATATTGTAGGTCTAGTTTGCTCCTCATATTCTTTAATTTTATTGGCTAAATCCTCTGCTTTTGATCCTTCAGATGAAAATAATTTCTGCTGATCTTGAATAAATTGTTGAGCTTGCTTAAAGGTATCTCCTATTTCTTCAACACCGAAATATATAGTTGTTTCAAGTTTTTTCTCCCCTCCAATTTGAACAATATGATCTGCTATGTCAGAATATTCAAAGTGGTGATCAAACACAATAACAGCGGTATTTTGTGCTCTTATATTTTCTTTAATAATATGTTTGGTTAGAGTTGTTTTACCTACTCCTGTTTGACCTATTACGGATAAATGAGGAGAACCTGCGGGATTTGCCCCTAAAATAGGTATCTCACCAACAGAAACATCTAATTCAAGTTTTTTACTCTTAAGGAATTTTTTCAACAGATCTTCCAATTTTTGAATATTTGGATCATCCATGATAGTATATGGAACAATTCTCGATTTCACATGAGATACTTGAGCATTATTAACTTCATCACGATGAGTTGCACGAATATATGATTCTAATGCCATGAATCGATTATCTAGATAATCTAGATTTGTATCTGAAGCTTGTTTTAATTTTCTTAATAAGGAAATACCATCCTTCATAAAACTAGCTCCTTTATTATAACGATCAATCATTATTCCAAGCAATTCTAGAAAAGCCTTATAAATTTCATTAGATGCTTTATCAGGATCTAATTTTTTACTTAACCACCCTTTAGATGATTGAGATTCCGAAATTTGTTTTTTCAATTCTTCAATTAATTCTTCTTCTCTCTCTTTTGTAAATTTCAAGTAACGGATACAGTGTTCCACATATCCTTCAATCAATAAATTAACCATAATGTTTAAAATTTGTTCAATCCATTCAACACCTAAAGCAAAATCCAGTGCAGCGACTCTTGAGGCGGTAGCACCAGTTAAATCTAGATTTAACATCTCAAGTATTCTTGCTTGATAATGTCTTGCATATAAAATGTAAAATGGACCTAATTTTGAATAGTATGGAGCCTCAGGATCACCTCGATCGACAACCACACCTAATATCTTTTCTAGTCTAGCTAATAATTTACGGGACTCATTAATCTTACCTACTCCTTCATAATGAAGAATTGCTTTTTCATATTCATGAAACCCAATGATAAAGTCAGTTGCATTACCTTGACTTATTCCAGTACGAAGTTTTTCTTCAGCTTCAATAGCTAAATCAGTGACAGTTTTACCTGAACTTAGACTCAAAAATACCCACCGATAATAAAGTTAGATATTTGGAATTATTAAAGATTTAGTCTTTAATGTATTTACCTAAATTAATTGATAGATTATAATATTCAATTTCCAACATAAAATTACTAGCGTCTTTATAACGAATTAATATTGAAAATATTGGCAATTAAATCTAACAAGAAATATTTGATATTTTTAGAAATACCGCCAAATCAGAAACTAATTCTTATTTTGCCTTTGTCCAACCTTTGTGACCACAATAACTACAAGTATATAATAATCTCTCATTTTGTAGATTTATATCATCCCTTCTTGGATTTAACATTTGACCACAATTTTTACAAAGATTTAGACGTCTACCTTCTACTTTATCTAATTTTACTTGCCAAGGTCTCTTTGAATATTCATTTGTTGTTTGGAAATCAGTTATTCGTTTTTCAATACAATCTTCACAAATTACGGTTTTACATTCTTCAAATAATTCTTTAAATGGGGTACGATTACAGGTTATTGTTAAAATAAATTTTGTAGGATCATATTGACCTCTGGACAATAGTAAACTGGGATCAGTTTCTGCACTTGATAAAATGTTAAATATTGATTTATCAACGAAATTTGATTCAAATTGATCAAAAAATTCATTTTCTGCAGTTATTCTTTTTTGTCCAAGGTCTTCAGCCATTGATCTAAGACGCATTGCAGGTGCTTTTGGGAATAATTTCGAGAGTGTATGCATGATTTCAGGTTCTGACTGCTCCGTTAGCCGAACCATAATTCTTCTAGCTAGTTCTTTATTATTATCAATGTTTAAATCTAAATTATCACTCATTAGTCTACAAACTCTTTATATCATGTGATGTATAAAATATTGCGGAAACATCATATACAAATTAATTTTTATGCACCGAAATTAATATTTTTAATAGAATTAGATGAAATCTCCCGCTTCAATTTTTTCTGGTAAATAATGATTTGTTATAAATTGTGGATCTCTCGCATTTAAAGCCTGTATTTCAGCTTTTACACCTAAGTCAAGCAGGGTTTGAATCTGATTTCTCCATTGAGGTTTTCTCTTAACAAATTCCTCTTCTAGGAGTAATTTTGTCCTTCTTTCATCACTTTTTGTCATTTTTAAATGCGTAGATTTGGGAATTCCAAATCCAGAATCCTCTAATAAATCAGAAGGTAAGAGTCCAAGCCATTTTATATTTGGTACTGCTAGATTAGACGCCTCAAAACTTAAAGCCTTTGAACCAACAGAATATACACGCAAAATTTCAAAACCATAGATATCCGCGTCCATTATAGCTAAAATTGGCAAATTAAGCTCATCATTTATCTTTTTAAGGAACATACGAGTTGCCATATCAGGTTGACCCTTTGCAGTAACTAAAATAGAGGGTACATAATCATAAAATTGATCCTCTGCTAATCTATTAAAGACCGCATCTTTCTCAATAATTAGCACGAATTCAGCATCACTCTGTAAATTATCAATATCATCAATATTTGGACTTATTGATTTTCCACTTCCAATTCGCTTACAATCAATATAATCACCTTTTTCAGTAAATTCTAAGTGACCCACCACAATACCTTTTGAAGAAGCAGTTACATTCATAGATGGTCTAGTTACCTGCAACATAGCTCCAATATCCTCTATTAAACTATCAGATGTATTTTGAGTTTCAAATGAATTAACATCCATATAAAATAAATCACGCTTTGTGCTATGGATGTCTCTGGATAGAACTTCATGAATAATTTTCATTAGTTGGGTTAACTGTTGTACTGACTTAACTGAAGATAAACTCCTAAATTGCCTAGCCACTCTTTGCTTTCCAAGTAAAACCAATTCCGTATCCTCATCAAATCCAATATTATCACCAGTTCTACTCGGAATAGAAAAAGAAACATTTGATGGATCTCTTAAAGCATCATTCAAAAATTGTCTAGCTATATTTACCAATCTATTTTTCGTAGTTTCTGCTTCTGTTGTTTCTACGTGAAGTACACCAAAAGGATAATCAAATTCCTGAGATTGCTTTTCTCTTAAAACTAATTCAGATATTTTTTTACTATCAATTACTCTCTTTATATCAATTTGAAGTCCTTTTCCATTGAAAGGATATGTATCTAAAATTGCTTTATCATCAGGTAGTGGATACCACTTTTTATCACTTCGTAAAAATACTAAAAAATTCAAATTTGGTAATTCAAATTCATCTCTTAATTGTTTCTTAAATTCATTTACCGTGATATCTAATTCAATCTCTAGTTTCTTTTGTATAGTTGGTAAAAACACAGAATTTCTACA
>JAOUKW010000435.1 GCA_029882335.1 Candidatus Heimdallarchaeota archaeon
TAGTTCAAATATAATATGTGGATCATCTACGGCAAAAATCTGATATAATTTAAACCAGATATTGAAATTAATCATGATTATAATGAATAAATCATAATAAACCAATTTCTTAGTAATTCTAATAGTTTTATTCAATTGTAATAATGTAATATATGTTAATATAAAGCAACATACACCTAAATTCAGTCCAGATATTATCAATAGAACAATCTCTATGCTCATTTGAGAAATCATACTTATAAATAAGATTAGAGTTAAAGGGGTCAGTAATGTAACTATGATGTATAACTGGGAGAATAACCAAGATATATAAAACTGTGAATTATTTGAATATTGATGTCTTAACATGATATAATTTGCTTTATCATCAATTAATGAAGTGAATAAATAACTAGAAATTAATAAAATCCAAAAATAACTAAAAAGAAAAATAAAGATAATTATAATCAAAGTTTCTTTTGATGAGGGTGATGATTTAGGAACTCCCATGGCAATCCCTAATAAAATTGAAATAATTGGAAATACAGTTGTTAATTTTCTAATCATTAAAAAGTCTTTTGTGCCTAATTCAAAGAAAGCCTGAATTTTATTGAAATTAAAAAAGGAGAAATTAAATAAAATATTAATTGGATTCCTCATCTTAATAAATACAATACTATTGTAAATTACCAATTATTAAAATTAATTCCATAAAGATAGGACCTACGAATAAAATAATATAATTATTAACATTTTTGTCATCTTTCCATTGAAAATGATATACTAAAACAATCATAATTGAAGTTGTGAGAATCCCAAATAATCCTATGTAATATCCAATACTGTTCCCAAAAAATTGTTGAAATAGATAATCAGGCGAATAATATGTGATTAACCAAAGTCTAATCGAAGCAGATAACAAAATTGACATGTATGCCTTACTGGAGTATTCTGATGCTAGTTTCAATGAAAACTCATTTTCTAACTCATCATTATTCAAAACCATAAAAATATATCCAGTTAAAGCTAACCATTTTAACATTATTAGTATAGATATCCAAAATGAACCCGTTCTTGCAAGTATCTGTCGAGCGACTTCTATATCACCATTAGTTGAGATACCTTCTGACAAAGTAATCAAGACTTCATCAGATATATTCAAAAAGATGTACTTATTTACATTTTGATTAATAATTACACTTAGGAAAAAAAATAAAAATGCTTTTTTAGGGGTATTTATCAGAAATAATTTCATTTATAGTACACCTATGCAGCTAATGATAGTAGTGCAGCACCAGGGACGGCAGTTATTCCAAAGGCTGCTGTGGCTAATATTATAATTTCATCGGCGAACATATAATTTTCCCGTAGTTGTTTCCATTTCATTCGTAGAGTCAATGTTATGGTGATCAGAAAGGAAAAAGGCAGCAATAGTACCCTAAGAGGTACTTGATTATGGAGGTTAACATCACTATAAACTTCTAACCAACATATATATTTTCCCACCATCGCACGTGATACTAATGATGCCAATATCAACGGTACAATGAAAAATCCATGTATATTCTTCTTTATTATAGACATCAGGCATATATCATCCCAACACTATATAATTTATATTATTTATGTATATTATAATTATCAAATTTAGTTAGCAATATATATTCCATTTATATTGCATTGAATATAGAACATATTATTGATGTAGATGTGAAAATAATTTGGGCTCAGGTAGAACTAGTAAAAATATCATGTATCATATGAGCGATTTATTACAAGGAAATGATATGAAAATTAATAATTTTAAAACTTTACCAAAATTATTAAGCGATATTATATCTTCATTATAAAATACAATATCTGCTCAATAAACAAATATAACCACAAGACAAGGAATAATATGCAATTTCTCTTATATTTATCAAATTACAAAATGTATTTGGTAATTGTGCTTCTATTTCATTATGATGATATTCCGTTGGTCCGATTGATAAACATTCTAAATTTGTTAAATTACAAATCCACAAAAATGTGCAAATTTGATACTTAATTAAACTATATTAAAATAATTATTAAATTCTTGTTTAAGAAGAATGAAAAATTTAGTTATATTATTCATATTAATGGTAACTTTAACTGTTGTACCAAATAATCATGTAACTAGTCTAAATATTCATCAAGTCGAAAATAATTTAAAATATACACTTGATATTAATGTTGAAGATTGGGTGGATCCTATTTGTAATACAAACTTTGAAAATCAAAGGATTATCTATAACTTATCAGATATTCAACTACCTTCAAGTAATACAAATTGGGATTGGAATTCAAATGTTACATTAATACAAGAAGAACCTATTAGTAATTCGACTCACTTTTATTCCGTTGATAAGAATACGATGACAAATCAAATTAAGCAAATAATTAATTCACCTTTAGGTTTCTTATTTGGATGTTTAGAGCAATATAGTGTTATTGAAATTATTCCAGAAATAGCCCTAATTATTAATGAAAATGAATGGATACAAAATTTTACATCTATTTTGATGGATAGAAATGTACTAAAAGAATTTGATATTGAAGATCCTTTAAAAATGTTTGATGAAATAATTTTTGGACTAAATTCACAATTATCAAATTCATACAAAAGTATAGACAACCCAACTCATGAAGATTATAATGAAATAATGAATTCACCTTGGGATGATATTTATTTTAACTCATTTGTTGAGGGGCATTTAAAAGATGATTATACGCAAGATGGTTTGGAATATTCACCGGATATTTCAATAATTAATAGTTTCCATATTGAGTACCTGTATGGGGTACTCAATGGTTTTGATTTAAGCCTAAATATGCGTGGTTTAGTTGATGATAAAGTATTGGAGAAAGAAATGCAAATACGTTTATACTTAGATGACCCTATTTCAATAAGACAATTTGCAGATCAAGTTAATATGAAAATAATAAGGTTTGTGGTATTTAATATAAGATGGATTACTTTGGGTTTGGTAATCGGAATTTTGGTAATTGTAAGAATTATTGTATATAGAAGGAAGAAAAAGCAAATGATACATGCATGAATAAAGATATTACAAAGAACAGCTGATTTTAACGAAATGATAATTTTCGAATGGATCTCGTTGGCTTCAATCCTATGACTAGGTTTTACTGCATTGTTACCGTTATCTTTTTTCCATCTTCAGACCTCCTAACACGGTTATAAAATTTCTAAGTGGCGGTGGAAGCGGCTTGGCAAATACCTTTCTCGAAACTGAACTCATTAAATATTCGAAAAGAATTTTTACCACCTTCATTACACCCCTATTCTTGAAAATAACTTAAAATAGACGGTTTTTATCTTTTCAGACTTTGGTTCATGATTAAAATCCTGATAAAAACATTTAATCAAATGATTTTTCTTACTTAGTTTGGGAAATTCTTTCTTATCTATAATTATTTGATTTATTAGCATTATATCTATA
>JAOUKW010000436.1 GCA_029882335.1 Candidatus Heimdallarchaeota archaeon
ATCCCAGTTGTTAACAGAGATAGATGGGTTAGAAGAGATGAAGGGAGTAACTATCCTTGCTGCAACAAATCGTCCGGATATGATAGATGCGGCTTTGATGAGACCTGGAAGGTTCGACAAAGTGATTTTAGTAGGAAATCCAAATAAAGAAACTCGTATGGAGATATTCAAAGTACATTTTAATCACATGAAAGTATCTCAAAATATAGATTTAGATGTATTAGCTGATTTAACCAATGGTGCATCCGGTGCAGAGATTGCCGCATTAGTGAGTAATGCCAGAATGCATGCAATTAGAGAATTCATTAAGGTAAGTGTAAACAGTAAAGGTGAAATCGATCAATTAGCACTTAAAAATTTAATTTTGACCCAAGAACATTTAGACTTGTCACTTAAAGAGATTAAACCCAAAGAATCAAATTATGAATATGAACCACCTGGTCTATCTGAAATGAAAGACCATAGTTTTGTATAATATTCATATTCTTTCCAAAAATTTCTTTATCATTGAAGTATCTTGTTAATTGAAGTATGACAGATATTCGAATTGATGATGCTTTTGAAATATTAAGTAATCCCTATCGCAGAGAAATACTAAAACTCATATCCATTAAAGACAGATATGCATTCGAATTATCAAAATTACTCAATATTTCCCAAAGGGCAGTAAAAAATCATCTAGATTATTTGGAAGATATAGAGTTGATTATTTCGGAAAAAAAGAAATCTGTAAAAGGTCCAGATAGGGAATATTTCAAGCTAAATAATGCTGTAAGTTTAAGTTTAACAATTGCTCCTAATTTATTTTATTCCACAATTAGAACATTAGATGATGATAGAATTTCTATGGGTCCAATATCTCCGGCTTTACAACTAGGTGTACCTCAGGATGCATTACCAAATGATGTAATTAAAGAAGGGATGCAACTGATTCCACAAATTAAAGAAGGATTAGATTTAATTCTGATACAACAAGGAAAATTATTGCGTGGATATCAAGGTATGAGATTACATGTATCCAATCTTTTGGAAAAAAATGGATTCTCCAGTAGAGAAGTTAGAATTATACTACTATTAATTGAAAAAGAAGGAACAGCAACAAATACAGATCTTGAGGAGATATTAGGCGATATGAGTGCATTTCAAGATTCAATTCGAACACTCCAAAAAGATAAAAAACTAATTACTACTAAATATAATGCGAATACTGGAGAATTAATTGAGATGTCACTTCAGATCTAGCATTTTTAATTAGTCAGAGTAGGAAATTAAGGATATCTATCTTCAATATCAAACTAATTTGATTATAGGAGTGAATTGCGTTTAGTGTTAATTATACGCAAAAGTTAATTATTTGAGATTTTCATTTATATTTTTATTGACAATCTAATTTATTGATTAAATCATAATTAAGGAATGTATAGAAAAACTTGTTATATTTGTAATAAATCATTTTGTAATAAAGAAGAGCAAATGAAAATCCAAGCAAACTTAACATATTTAATCAATTACTAATGTAAAAATATTTATAATTTAATTTCTTTATTTTATAAATGTGGTTGATCAACATAATGTTCTTCTCAACTTTGATTTACATGTTGAAAAGCTACTTTATATAATTGAAAAAATTGGGTATGGAGAACAAGAACATATATTTGAAGAGATTCAAAAAATAGCTAATCAAAAGATCAACATTAATTTTGATATAAATGCTCTTTACTGTCGATATTATCTTTCAGTTGGAGATATTGAAAAAGCAATTGATTATCATGCGAATATACGTGCGAATTCAACTATTGAAGAGAAAAATTTTGAAATCTATTTCATTGCTAATATATTGAATATAGAAATCCAAATTAAATCTGGTAAAATAGATGTGGCTACTCAGATTAATCTAACCTTACATGATTTTTTAAATTCATTAGATGTGAAATCAGGTAATTTTTCAAACACTTGTAACTTTTTCTTATTATATTTGGAAGGTGAAATAAATCGATTGAAAGGACAGTTGGATGGTGCTTTTGAAAAATATGCTCATAGTCTAACTCTATTGCAGTTAGATAAACATCCTCTAATTCATTCCAATATCCTAAATCAAATGGGTTTGTCATTGAGACTACAAGGTAAATGGGAAATGGCATTGACCTATTTTAATAAAAGTCTAAATTTATTCCCTGAGGATGAGGAAAATTTGGAAGTTGCTTTATCATTTAATAACATAGGAGTGATTTATTTCATGAAATCTGATTTGGATGATGCTATGTTATATTTCCAAAAAAGTCTAAAGATCAGAACAAAAATGGGTACTAAAGAGGATATAGGAAAATCATATAACAATATTGCAGCTATTTATGAAAGTAAAGGGATTTCTAACAAAGCCTTAGAATATTATAATAAAAGTCTAGCTATTAGAATTGAGATTGGCAATGATCAAGAAATTGCTAAAACAATAAATAACATTGGTTTTGTCTATTATCACCAAGGTAAATTTGATCAGGCTTTGGACAATTTTAATCAAGCTTTAAAGCTATTTGAAAAATATAATAATTTATTACAAATCTCTATGTGTTATGATAATTTATCAAAGATATATGTAGAAAAAAGGGACATTGAGAAAGCTGTATTTTACGGAGAGAAAGGATTAATTTACAGAAAAAAAATAGGTGATGATTCACAAATAGCAGAATCATATGTTACTTTAGGACAACTTGAGAAATTAAATGGGAATCTAAAAGAAGCACTTGATTACTTCCGCAATGCAGTTAATTTGGAAACGAAAACAGGTAATAAAATCGGTTTGGCAACATCATTAAACTATATGGGATATATTATTCAATTAATTGGAGATCTTAAGACGTCTCTGATTTATTTTACCAAGAGTTTAAAGATCAGTGAAGAAATAGGTAATACCTATGAAATAGCAACTATTTGTCACAATATTGGATTAACCTATAAGCAACTAGAAGACTTTAATGAATCAAGAGATTATTTAATACGAGCCTATGATTTAAGAAAGCAATTAGATAATAAAAGGAAATTCGCAGAAACTATCTATTCTTTAATTGTTCTGAATATTGAAATGGGCAAAATCAATGATGCAAAAGTATTGGTTGATGAGTTGGAAAATCTATCATTAGGGTCAGATGATGACTATATCAATACTATTTATAATATATCCAAAGGGTCTGTAATTGATGATGATAATGAAATTAAAAGTGAATTATTCATCAAATCAATGTTTGATACCATATTAAATGAGCAAATGATTAATTATAATCTCATTGTTCCTCTAGTAATTAAGCTAGATAAGGTGTTATCCAATGAACTCTTGTTACGAGAAGATACCAATGTATTTGAGGATGCTATTGAGTATTTAATTCAATTATTTAGTTTAGCTGATAAAAATGGGTCATATTCACTTGTAGTTGAAACACTATTAATCCAATCAAAACTAT